>JACCVA010000477.1 GCA_013698435.1 Nocardioidaceae bacterium
GTTGCCCGAGCCGCGTTTCTTGCGGCTCTGCTGCGCCTGCTGTCGTCCCTTGGCCCGCTTGCCGCCGCCCGGGAGACCGCCGAGGCCAGGCATGGCGCCCATGCCCCCACCGCTGGCCATCGACAGCATCATCTTGCGAGCCTCGAAGAAACGGTCGACCAGTTGGTTGACCTCACTGACGGTCCGGCCGGCGCCTTTGGAGATCCGCAACCGACGAGACCCGTCGATCATCTTCGGGTTGTCGCGTTCGGCCGGCGTCATGGACAAGATCAGCGCCCTGATGCGGCCGATCTCGCTGTCGTCGAAACCGGCGAGCTGGTCCTTGAACTGGGCCATTCCGGGGATCATCCCCATGATCTTGGAGAGCGATCCCATCTTCTGAACCGCCTCCATCTGCTGGAGGAAGTCCGTCAGCGTGAAGTCGCCGCCCTTGCCCTGCAGCTTCGCTGCGGCCTTCGCCGCCTCGTCCGCGTCGAACGCCTTCTCGGCCTGCTCGATCAGGGTCAGCATGTCGCCCATGCCAAGGATGCGGGAGGCCATCCGGTCCGGGTGGAAGATGTCGAAGTCGGTCAGCTTCTCACCGTTAGACGCGAACATGACCTGGCGACCGGTGAGCTGCACGACCGACAGGGCGGCGCCGCCGCGCGCGTCGCCGTCGAGCTTCGACAGCACGACGCCGGTGAAGCCGACGCCGTCGAGGAAGGCTTGAGCCGTGGTCACGGCGTCCTGGCCGATCATCGCGTCGACGACGAAAAGCGTCTCATCGGGCTGGACGGCGTCGCGGATGTCCGCGGCCTGTTGCATCAGCTCGGTGTCGATGCCGAGACGTCCGGCAGTGTCGACGACCACGACGTCGTACAGCTTGCGTCGGGCTTCGGCCACCGAGTCGCGGGCGACTTGGACCGGGTCGCCGACCCCGTTGCCCCGCTCCGGCGCGAAGACGTTCACACCGGCCTGTTGGCCGACCACCTCGAGCTGGGTCACGGCGTTCGGCCGCTGAAGGTCGGCAGCGACCAGCAGCGGGCTGTGGCCCTGCTCCTTCAGCCAGCGACCGAGCTTCCCGGCAAGGGTGGTCTTGCCTGAACCCTGGAGGCCGGCGAGCATGATGACGGTCGGCGGGGTCTTGGCGAAGCGCAGCCGCCGGGTCTCTCCGCCGAGGATCGCGACGAGCTCTTCGTTGACGATCTTGATGACCTGCTGGGCCGGGTTGAGCGCCTCGCTGACCTCGACGCCCTTCGCCCGCTCGCGCACCTGCTCGATGAACTGGCGAACCGCGGGCAGCGCGACGTCGGCCTCGAGCAAAGCGATCCGGATCTCCCGAGCGGTCGCGTCGATGTCGGCCTCGGAGAGCCGACCCTTGCCACGCAGGTTCTTGAACGTTGCGGCGAGCCGGTCTTGCAGCGTGTCGAACACGGGGCGGTCTGTCCTCGAGATGGCGGGCGGGGCGGGCGGCGGGTCGCTCGGCAGCTGCGGCGACGCCGGTGGATCAGCCTACCCGCCCGCGCTCCACTCCCCGATTCGTCCGACCCAGAAGAGGGGACCCCAGCGTTTGCCGGTCGGACGAATCGGGCTGGGAACCCAGATGGAGGTGGCGTTTGCTGCGTTCGACGAGGGCGTCGACGAGCTGCTTGCGCCACGGCGACCAGGCTTGCGGGCCTGTCGCCAGAGCATCGGCCTCGGTGAGCACGGCGAGCAGGTCCAACGTGGGACCGTCGACCACCGCCGAGGCAACGGCCGCCGCCGTCCGCGGGTCGTCGAGGTCGCGCGTCGTGGCGACGTCGACCAGCAGCAGATGGTGCCGCACCAGGCGTGCGATCGTGGCGGCGTCCTTGGCGCTGAATCCAACCCGGCCGGCGATGTCCCTGGCGATCAGCTCCCCAACCTCGCTGTGGTCGGCATCGCCGCCTTTGCCGATGTCGTGCAGCAGGGCAGCGGTGACGAGCAGGTCGGGGCGGTCGACCTGGTCGACGTACGCGGCCGCCTCGACACAGGTCTGCACCAGGTGCCGGTCGACGGTGAACCGGTGCACCGACGACTGCGGCGCCAGGTGGCGCACCTGCGTCCACTCCGGCAGCAGCGAGTCCACCACGCCGTACTGGTCGAGGCTCTCCCACACGTCGACCAACGCCCGGCCGCTGCCCAGCAGGCGCCCGAGCAGACCGCGGGCCTCGGGCGGCCAGGGCACCGGCATCGCCATCGACTCACGACCCAGCCGGGCCGCCGCGGCGTCGGTGAGCAACAGCCCACGGGTCGCCGCCGCCTCGGCGGCGCGCAGGCCGAGCAGGGGGTCGCGTGCAGGCTGTGCCTTCTCGGTCAGCACGACCTCGCCGCGGTAGGCCGCCACACCTGGCGCGACCACCTCGAGGACGGGTCTGCGTGGCCGGCCGGCCGGTGCAGGAGTCAGCATCCAGTCGACGTTGCGGAACGCCACCTGGGCGAGGTGCCCGATGCCTCTACCGATCTCCGCCACCCGGGCGCGCAATGCAGCGGCGTCGGTGAGCCCCAGCCGCTCGGCGACCTCGGCGGCGTAGTCGGCGACGAGCCGCTCCGTACGTCGACCGGTGGTCTCCTGCAGCGCGTCACGCACCTCCAGCAGCGCAATCGCCTGCCGGTCCAGCTCCACGGCCGGCACGTCGACCAGCCAGCTCGCGAGCAGGGCACGCAGCACGGTGACGTCTCGGAGCCCACCGTGCGACTCCTTGAGGTCGGGGGTCGTCGCGTGCCCGAGGTCCCCTAGCTGCGCCCACCGGCGGCGGGTGTCGTCCACCAACAGGGGCAGCCGACGTTTCGCGGACCGGCGCCACTGCGCAAGGACGGCGCTGCGCGAGCTCAGCGTCAGCGCCGCGTCCCCGGCGATGTGCCGCATCTCGAGCAGACCCAGCGCGACTCGTACGTCGTCGTCGGCGGCGGCTCGGAGCTGCCGCTGCGTCCGGACGGCGTGGTCGAGGGGCACGTTCGCGTCCCAGAGGGGGTACCAGAGCCGCTCGGCCAGCTGACCGAGCAGCGCCTCGTCGTACCCGTCGACCGCGAGCAGCACGACGTCGAGGTCGCTGGCGGGGGACAGGTGGCCGCGACCGTAACCGCCGACGGCCACCAGCGCCGCACCCGCCGAGGGCAGGTCCAAGCCCGCCTGAGCCTCGCCCCACAGCGCGCGCAGCTGCCGGTCGGCGCCGGCAGCCCGCGAGCGTCTTTGCTCAGACCGCGTCGGAGTCCCGGTCACCCGTGCGCACCCTCACGACGGTCTCGACGGCGGTCACCCACACCTTTCCGTCACCGATGCGGCCGGTCTGGGCGCTCTTGACGATGACGTCGACGATGTCGGCGGCGTCGCCGTCCTCGACCACGATCTCGACACGCACCTTCGGCACGAGCGCGATGTCGTACTCCGCCCCGCGGTAGACCTCGGTGTGGCCCTTCTGGCGCCCGTAACCGCTCGCCTCGGTCACGGTCATCCCGGTGACGCCGAAGGCCTCGACCGCAGCCCGGACGTCTTCGAGCTTGTGCGGCTTGATGACCGCGGTGATGAGCCTCATGCCTCGACACTCTCCTTCTTCTCGACATCACTGGAGACGGCCGGCCGAGCCGTGTCAGCACCCGGCGTCGCTCGTACGCCGCCGAACGCTTGATGGAGGTCGTACGCCGACTCAGCGTGCGCCGCGGAGTCGATGCCGACGACCTCGTCCTCCTCGTCGAGACGGAAGCCGACCGTCTTCTGCAGCACGTAGCCGATGACGTACGTCAGGACAAACGAGTACACGAGCACGGCCCCTGCACCGACGGACTGCCGCCAGAGCTGGTCGACTCCGCCGCCGTACAGCAGGCCGTCCACACCGGCGGTGGCCGCCGCGGTTCCGACGAAACCGACGGCGATCGTGCCGACGACACCACCCACCAGGTGGACGCCGACAACGTCGAGGGAGTCGTCGAAGCCGAACCGGTACTTGAGCCCGACCGCCAGCGCGCAGAGCACGCCCGCGACGGCGCCGAGGGCGATGGCGCCGAGCGGCGACACCGCCGAGCACGACGGGGTGATCGCCACCAGCCCGGCGACGACTCCCGAGGCGCCGCCGAGCGAGGTGGCGCGGCCATCTCGGAGCTTCTCCGTGACCAGCCACCCCAGCATCGCCGCGCAGGTGGCGACGAGCGTGTTGACGAACACCTCGGCCGCCTGACCGTTGGCCGCCAGCGCCGAACCCGCGTTGAAGCCGAACCAGCCGAACCAGAGCAGTCCCGCACCGATCATCACCAGCGGCAGGCTGTGCGGACGCATCGGGTCACGTTGCCAGCCGACGCGCTTGCCCAACACGATCGCGAGGGCGAGGCCGGCTGCACCGGCGTTGATGTGCACCGCCGTGCCGCCGGCGAAGTCGACAACGAGCAGCTTGTTGGCGATCCAGCCGCCGGCCGCGGACTCGGCACCGTCGAAGGCGAACACCCAGTGCGCCACCGGGAAGTACACCAGCGTCGCCCAGACACCTGTGAAGATGAGCCAGGTGCCGAACTTCGCCCGGTCGGCGATCGCGCCGGAGATCAACGCGACCGTGATGATCGCGAAGACCGCCTGGAACGCGACGAACGCCATCGACGGCACCGTGAACACCAAGTCGTCAGACGCGAAGCCGTTGTCGAGCCCGTTGGTGCCCATCAGCGAGCTGAGGCCGAAGAACTCAGCCGGGCTGCCGAGCAGACCTCCCCCGACGTCGTTGCCGAACGCCATCGAGTAGCCGTACAGCGTCCACAGGACACCGACGACGCCGATCGCGCCGAAGCTCATCATCATCATGTTGAGCACGCTCTTCGAGCGGACCATGCCGCCGTAGAAGAGCGCGAGCCCAGGGGTCATCAGCAGCACCAGGGCGGCGCTGGTCAGGACCCAGGCGGTATCTCCTGAGTTCATCGAGAGGTCTCCTCGTTGACTGTCGTCGTGCGGGGACGCCGTCCGCGGACCTCGTTGTCGCTGACGTACCGACGTCGTGCGTGTACGTCGACTGTGACGCCGGCACGTTTCGGCGGAGCGTGTTCCGTGTTGCGCCGACGTGACAGTTGTCCCTCGCGCGTTACGGCCGTGTGAACTCAGCCGGTCGGTCGGCCGACTTGGTACGTTCTGGTGGCTGCGAGCGCCTCGGAGTACCAACAGCGTTCCAACTCAACCGCTCACCAGGAGCACCCGGAGTATTAGCGTGGCGTCTGTGGCGGTTCAGCTGGCACTGCTCCCGAGTCCCCTGCTCGGTCCCGCGGTGTGGGCGCCGGTCGCTGCGGAGCTGCGTCGTACCGGCTGGTCGGTCGTGGAGTGCAAGTCGGCGGCCGCTGCGCCCGACAGCTGGGAGGACGTCCTCGATGGCTTCGTCGCCGAGCTTCCGGCGAGCCACGAGCTGGTCCTGGTCCCGCACAGCAACGCCGGACTGTATGTGCCTGCCCTCAGCCGCGAACGCCACGTCGCAGCCGCCCTGTTCGTCGACGCGGGGCTGCCCCCAGCCGACGGAGCGGCACCGCTCGCGCCCGCTGCGTTCTACGACTTCCTCTCCGGGCTCGCAGGCGGGGACGACCGGCTTCCGCCGTGGACGCAGTGGTGGGACGACGCCGATGCCGACGGGCTGTTCCCGGGCCCTGCTGCCCGCGAACGAGTCGAGAACGAGCAGCTTAGGCTGCCGTTGGCCTACTTCCGCGGTTCGGTGCCGGTGCCGGCCGGATGGGACGAGAGGCCGTGCGGCTACCTCGCCTTCGGCGAGACGTACGCCGACGAGCGGCAGCGGGCTCAAGCCCTCGGCTGGCCGGTCCAGACGCTGGCTGGTCGCCACCTCCACACGCTCGTCAAGCCACGCGAAGTAGCAGCCGCGATCACACAGCTGTTGGCATCCCTCGGGCTCGACCCGTAGCCCTCACGACAGTTGGCCGCTTGTCACGGGTGCCAGCGGGGTCGGTGCAACTGCATCCACAGGCAGCACGGCTGGGACGATCCCCGGCGTACGCCTCGACACGTTGGTCGGGCGCCGCGCCACCGCCACTCGTCGATCGCTGCGTCGTAGGTCACCGCGTCACCGACCGGCGACCAGCCGTTGTCGAAGATCTCGCAGTCGCAGTAACCGCCACGCTGCGCGAGCCGACGCTCGAGCGCGGTGGCCTGTGGTGCACGCAGGCCGCGCCAATGGCACGCCCAACGCAGCCTGCCGTCGCAGCCGAACTCGTCGAGCATCCGGTGGACGAAGCAGAGCACACACTCGCGTAGCCGTGGGGTGGTGAGTTGGAAGGCGAGCACTGCCAGCTCACGTTCGAGCATGTCGACGGGGTCGGCGATCTCTGACGACATGGCTGCTCTCCACGCGGGTCTTGGTTGATGTGGTGTCGGGCAACGTACTGCCGCGCGCCGACAGATCCGCGGATGAGACGAAACGGCGAAGGACTATGGGGTGGCGGTGGCGACGCCTTCGTAGGTCGCGGCGACGAGCTTGGGTCCGCCCGGGCTGTAGTAGGTGTCCAGGCGGCTGACGGTGAGACCGGCTGCTCGGATGAGCGCTGGGATGTCTCGGTTCAGGTTGCAGCCGCACGCGAGGCGCTGGTTGAGGCTGTTGAAGCGCTCTTGCCACCTGCGTACGCCTTCGTCCGGGGCGGCACCATGCTCGACGAAGTGCAACGTGCCGCCCGGACGCAGCACACGCCGGACCTCACGCAGCGCGGCAACCGGGTCGGGAATGGTGCACAACGTCCACGTGCTCAAGACGGCGTCGGCCGAGTGGCTTTCGAGGTCCAGGGACTGGCCGTCGCGACCGCAGA
>JACCVA010000480.1 GCA_013698435.1 Nocardioidaceae bacterium
GCCGGCGCGGTAGGTCTCAACGTCGAGGACACCGTGCACAGCGAGGGCGGTCGGTTGCGCAGCACCCAGGAGCATGCCGACTTCATCGGCGCGATTCGCTCCGCCGCCGATGACGCTGGCGTTCACGTCGTCGTGAACGCCCGCACGGACATCCTGCTCCACGCGATAGGTCCTGAGACCGACCGGCTCGACCGCGCGATCGAGCGCTTGCAGGCGACGGCTGCGGCAGGCGCCGATGTGCTGTACCCGGTCGGGCTCCACGACGCCACCACCTGGGGCAGGCTGACCTCGGACCTGAGCCTGCCGCTGAACGCACTGGCGCGACCCGACCTGGACGACTTCGCGACGTTGGCCGGACTCGGGGTCGGCAGGATCAGCTTCGGGCCGATGTGGCAGCGGGCGCTTGCCGACCGGGCAGCCGATCTGCTGGCGCCCTGGCACCCGACCACCTGACCGTCACCCGGCGGTCAGGCGTCGTCGGGTGCGGTGGACGATACTCCGAGCACGACCGCCACCAGCAGCACCAGCAGCACACCGGTGGTGGTGAGGAGCACCAGTCCGCCGGCATGGACCTGGCCGAACGCCAGGGTCAGCAGCCACGCCGCCGCCGTGCCGGCGATGACTGCTGCGGTGTGCCCTGCCCAGCGGGACACCACTGCGCGCTGCACCTGACCCCGCGGCGGCACGATCGCAGCGTGCGCTGTGAGCACGTGGACAACCGTGATCGCCGTCGCCGGCAGCAGGCTCCAGGCCGGCTGCGGGATGTCAGCGGCGTACCAGTGCAGTGCGAGCACGGCGATCAGCGCCAGACCGAAGTGCGAGTCGGGCCGGGCGATGGTGCCCAGTGCCAGCAGGCCGGCGCAGACAACCAGCAACGGGCTCGCGGTACCACCGGCGACGACAGCGCCACCCATCGAGAGAGCCGAGGCGACCAGCACCGCCAGCCGGACGAGCACACCGTAGGGGCCGGTCGCCGCGTAGGCGTCGCTGGCGCGGTCGAGAAGCGGCACCCGTCTCATCGGTGGGCCAACCTCGGCGCCGCGGCGCGACGTCCGATGTCGCGAAGGACCATGTCAAGACTCCCCGGTCCGCGCCAGGGCACCACCGGGATGCCGGCGGCGGCCACCTGCGTCATCTCGACGGAGCGCTGCAGCATCCGGATCCTCCAGGCAATGCGCACGAGCTCGTTGTCGTCTCCGTGGTCAAGCTCCTCCGGCATGGTGTCGATGACGACGAGGGTGAAACCGCGACGGCCGAGTGCCAGTGCGCGGCGCAGCGTGACCGGTGAGATGAGCGGCGACAGCATGAGAACCAGGGCGCCGGCCTCCACCCGCATCCGCGTCTCGGCGTCCTCCGGTTCCGTGCTGCCGCCCGGGCGTACTCCGGCAAGGGCGGTCAGCAGACGACGGAGCTGGGTCCGTCCGGTGGCGCTCGGCTGGGTCGACGCGTTGGCAGCGCCGATCACCCGCATGCCGACTCGCTCGCCCCGATGCACGTAGTGCTCGCAGATCGCAGCCGATGCGCGCACGGTCATGTCGAGCGTGCTCGGTGTGCCGTCGAGTCCTCCGCTGTCTCCGATGTCGTTGGTGGCGTCGACCATGACGAGCACCTGGCTGTCGTGGTCGGCGAAGGTCGACGTGACGTTCAGGGTCTGCGAGCGCAGCGACGACGGCCAATGGATGCGGCGTAGCCGGTCACCCACCTGGAACGGGCGGATCGTGTTGAACTCGCTGCCGTCGCCCGGCCGCACGGACCGGTTCATGCCGACCAGCCCCTGCGGGTGCGGCGTCGGTGCCTTGGCGTCGAACACCGGCGCCGCCGGAAGCGCCACAAGCTTGAGCTCCTCCATCAGCACAGGTCCCCAGCGGTAGGCGCCCCACGCGCTGGTGGCACTCACCAGTCCGGGGCCCACCATGTGCTGTCCCCAGCGGACGGACCGTAGGGCGAACGACAGTCGAGCTGTCGACGCCGGCGAAGCCTGTGCATCGACGGTCAGGGCGCGGCCGGGCGGTCGCGCGTCGACATACGGCATGTCGCCCAGCACAGCGGACAGCTCGTGAGCTCCACCGGCGTCGTCGAGCTCGAAGTGGAGGTAGGTCGACTCGCCCTCGCGCACGCTGCTGACGGCAAGCCGGCGCCGGGCTTTCGGGCGGCCGACGGGACGGGCGACCAGCGACCAGGCGGCGATGATGATCAGCGGGCTCCCCATCACCACTAGGTCGGGACGGTTCTTCGCCAGCGCGACGATGACCAGCCCGACTCCCGCTGCTATCGCCCGCACGTGGGCCCGGGTCGGTCGCCAGCAGGCGGAAGTCGCCATCACCGCGGCGCGACCGCTTCGCGGGCTGACGGGGTCGCGACGCTCGCGAGCACGTTCTGCACCACGGTGGCGCCACTGACGTTGCTCATCCACAGCTCCGGCTTCAGGGTCATGCGGTGAGCCAGCACCGGGTGGGCGACTGCCTTGACGTCCTCGGGGATGACGAAGTCACGACCGCTGACGACGGCGTAGGCACGTGCGGCGAGCGTAAGGCCCAATGCGCCGCGGGGGGACGAGCCGACGAGCACATGCTGGTGGCTGCGCGTCGCCGTCGCCAGCGCCACGCAGTACCGGCTGACATCGGGGTCGACGGTCACCTCCTCCACCGCTGCCTGGATGGCGAGCAGTCCCCGCGCGTCGGTCACCGGGTCCAGGGTCTGCTCCTCGCGCCGTCGGGCGATGCGCCGGTTGACCACGTCCCACTCCTCATCCGGGGAGGGGTAGCCGAAGCTGATCCGCATCAGGAAGCGGTCGAGCTGCGCCTCCGGCAACGGGTAGGTGCCTTCGTACTCCACCGGGTTTGCGGTGGCGATGACGTGGAACGGCGCCTCGAGTATGAACGTCTGTCCCTCGACGGTGATCTGCCGCTCCTGCATGGCCTCCAGCAGAGCCGACTGCGTCTTCGGCGGCGTGCGGTTGATCTCGTCCGCGAGCAGCAGCCCGGTGAACAGCGGTCCCTTGCGGAACTCGAAGTCGCTGCGCCGCTGGTCGTAGACGAAGGAGCCGGTGAGGTCGCTGGGCAACAGGTCGGGCGTGAACTGCGCGCGCTTGAAGTCGAGGCCGAGAGTCTGCGCGAAGGAGCGCGCGGCCAGGGTCTTGCCGAGACCTGGGAAGTCCTCGAGCAGGACGTGACCGCCGGCCAGGATGCTACTGAGCACGAGTGCGAGCGGCTGGCGTTTGCCTACGACGGCTTCCCCGACGCGGTCGAGGATCTGCTCACAGCTGCGGGAGACATCGGCGAGTGCGGTGCTGGTCACAGGGACTCGATTCTGGTGAGCAGGGCAGCCAGCCGGGCGGCCTGACCGCGTCGGTGCCGGGCGGGTTGTTCGAGGTAGTCGGCGAGGTCGTCACCGAGGATGCGTCGGGCGGCTTGCGGGTCGGCGAGTCTGTCGACGGCGTACGTGGACTCCAGGCGGTGGTCGACGACGGCGCCGAGCTCACGTTGAATGCGGACCGCGAGCGCGGCCGGGTCGCTTCCATCGCTGAAGCTCTGGGCGAGCCGGGAGAATCGCGCGTCGCGCCCCCAGGCACGGCTCCGCGAGCGGTGCGGCGGTGTCCAGTCGACCTCGTCGGTGATGGCGTTGACCATGCCGACGACGCCGACCGTGCCGACGCCACTGAGCACAAGGGCGGCGAGCAGGACAGGCTCGGCGTCACCGCCGATGCCTTTGACACCGAAGTAGAGGACCACCCAGGCGGCGGCGCTGATGGTGAGCCAGCGCGCCCAGGTGCGACGAGTCATGTGGCCTCCACGTGGGACGGCTCGGGCGACTGCAGCTGGTCCTGGAGGGCGTGCAGCGCCGCGGTCGCCGCGGCCCGGTGCTCCTCGGTGAGGTCGTGCTCCGAGAAGCGCGCCTCGCGGTAGAGGTCAGACAAGACGGTGATGGCGTCCTGATCGACCGACAGCCGGGCAAGCACCTCCCGGGTGAA
>JACCVA010000002.1 GCA_013698435.1 Nocardioidaceae bacterium
ACTCGACGTACGTCCGGAAACCGCCGTACTTCGAGGGGATGCCGACCGAGCCGGAGCCCGTCGAGGACATCAGCGGTGCACGCGTGCTGGCGAAGCTGGGGGACTCGGTGACGACCGACCACATCTCCCCGGCCGGCGCGATCAAGAAGGACTCACCCGCAGGCCGCTACCTGGCCGACAACGGCGTCGAGCCACGCGACTTCAACTCCTACGGCTCGCGTCGGGGCAACCACGAGGTGATGATCCGCGGCACCTTCGCCAACATCCGGCTGCGCAACCAGCTTGCGCCCGGCACCGAGGGCGGGTTCACGCGCGCCTTCGTCGAGGGTGCCGGCGTGGATGTCACGACGATCTACGACGCTTCGGTGGCGTACGCCGACGCGGGCACACCGCTGGTGATCCTCGCCGGCAAGGAGTACGGCTCCGGCTCGTCACGCGACTGGGCGGCCAAGGGCACGGCGCTGCTCGGTGTCAAGGCCGTGATCGCCGAGTCGTACGAGCGCATCCACCGGTCGAACCTCATCGGCATGGGAGTGTTGCCGCTTCAGTACCCCGAAGGTGAGACCGCCGAGTCGCTCGGCCTCACGGGGGAGGAGACGTTCGACATCACCGGCGTCACCGAGCTCAACGAGGGGTCGACGCCCCGGACCGTCAAGGTCACGGTGGGCAGGGACGGCGGCGAAACCGCCGAGTTCGACGCGGTGGTTCGCATCGACACTCCGGGTGAAGCCGGCTACTACCGGCACGGCGGGATCATGCAGTACGTGCTGAGGAGCCTGCTCTGACCAGTGCGCAGCTTCCCGCGCTGGTCTGGTGATGCTCGGCATCAGCGTGTCGGTCCTCGCGGTCCTGGCGGTGACGGTGCTGGTCGGTTCGGCCGTGCAGGGGCTTGTCGGTCTCGGCGTCGGGCTGGTGGCGGCGCCGGTCACGGCCTTGCTGGCGCCCGAGCTGATGCCCGGGCTTCTGCTGTGGCTGGCGGCCGCGCTGCCGCTCGTGACCTTGCTGCGCGACCATCACGACATCGATTGGCGCGGCCTCGGTTGGTCGGTGCCGGGTCGCGTGCCCGGGACCGTTCTCGGTGTCGCCGTGGTGGCGTGGTTCTCTGATCGGCAGCTCGGAGTCGCCGTTGGTCTGATGGTGCTGGTGGCAGTCGTCCTCACCTTCAAGACGGTGCGGCTGCCGGTCAACAAGGTGACCCTGGTAGCCGCCGGCTTCGTGTCGGGAGTCACGGGCACCGCCACCTCGATCGGTGGACCGCCGATGGCGCTGCTCTACCAGCATCGCGAGCCGCGTCAGATTCGCAGCACGCTTGCGGTCTATTTCGTCTTCGGTGCGGCCCTCAGCCTCATCGGCCTTGCCGTCGCTGGCTCGCTCGAGGTTCGCGAGCTGCTGTTGAGCTTGCTGTTGGCGCCGTGTCTGGTCGTCGGCTCCGTGGTGTCGGTGGTGCTGCGCCGGCGGCTTGACCCGGGGACGATCCGCTATGGCGTGCTGGCCGTCTGCGGCCTCTCGGCCCTGGTCCTGCTGGTGCGCAGCGTGACCGGCTGACCCCACCACTTCGCCACGATGACGGGTGTCGGTGTGCGGTGCCATCATCGCGACATGGGTGACCCCGGTGTGGCGCGATGAGGCCCTACACGTGGGGACAGCTCGCGCGTGTCACCTTGCGGCGGCAGTTCCCGACGATCCGCGGCCGCGGCCCGGCGTCGATCGTCGAGCTGGTCCGTCGCGTCGGCCCGATTCAGTCGCAGGTCGCGCGAGCACCGTTCGTAACGGTGGCCTCCCGGCTGCCTGGTGCCACCTACTCCGACATCGCCGCGGTCCACGAGACCTTCGACGTGGTGCGAGGCAGCAACCTGCGCGGCACGGTCCATACCTGCGTCGCCGAGCAGCACCCGGTTCTCGACGCCGTCGCCCGCCGCTCGCTGGCGAACCTGTGGCGCCGCAGTCTCAAGCTCGAGTGCGTCAGCGTCGAGCAGTGCCGGGCCGAGATGGAGCGGTTCGCCACTGGTCAGTGGCGAAGTCCGGAGGAGCTGCGAGATCACCTGGCGAGCTGGCTGGCAGCCGTCGAGTCGGCAGCATCGCTAGAGGCGTCCCGCTCCTCAGGCGTGGGCCGCGCGATGGCCCATGGGCACTCTGCACTCATTCGCCGACCGACGACGGGTGGCTGGGATCGTCAGACACCACCCGGTTACCGCGTTGCCACCGACGTGTGGGGCGTAGCGGCGTCGCCGCTGCTCGACGACCCCGCCGCGGCCCTGGTGGCGGTCACCCGCATGCACCTGGCTGCCTACGGCCCGGCGAACCGGCGTGACATCGCCTGGTGGAGCGGTGCCGGCCTGCGCGACGTCGACCGCGCCCTGGGCGCGCTTGCTGACGAGGTGACCGAGCGGGCCGGCCCTGGCGGTGTGCCCTACTACGAACTTGCCGAGAGATCGGTTCCTCGATCCCGACCACCTGCGCTACTTCTGGCTGATGGGCAACGGCTCCTTCTCCTCGGTCGTCCTTGACCAGGGCCGGCTGACAGCGTCGTGGAAGCTCGCCGGGTCCGGCACTT
>JACCVA010000004.1 GCA_013698435.1 Nocardioidaceae bacterium
GTGACGGAGGCCCGTAGCGCCTCCCAGGCGCGGCGGCCCTCGCGTTTGACCAACCAGCCACCGAGCAGCGACTCGACGACGAGCAGCAGCAGCGTCGGTACCGCGCCGATCTGCTGGCCCACCTGGATGATGATGTAGATCTCGAGGATGGGCAGTGCGACGAACAGAGCCAGCAGGAGCAGCGGCACGTCAACGGCTCCGTACGCCGGTGCGGGCGCGACCGGTCAGCTGGCGGACCTGCTGCGCGCGGTGCTGAAGCCCCCACTGCGACACTCGGATGAGGGCTTCCCGGACGATCGAGGCGGTCATCTTCGAGTCGCCGTACACCCGCTCGACGAAGGTGATCGGCACCTCGACGACGCGGTACCCCGCTTCGCTGGCGCGGCGGGCGAGATCGACCTGGAAGCAGTAGCCCTCGGACCGCACGGAGGACAGGTCGATGCCCTCGAGCGTCTCTCGCCGGAAGACCCGGAATCCACCGGTCGGGTCGTGCACGGCCATGCCGAGCATGAGCCGGGCGTAGGCGTTGCCGCCGCGCGAGAGCAGCTCGCGGCGGCGCGGCCAGTTGACCACCCGGCCGTCAGGAACCCACCGCGCGCCCAGCACCACATCGGCACCGTCGACGGCGTCGAGAAGCCTCGGCAGCTGCTCGGGCAGGTGGGAGCCGTCGGCGTCCATCTCGACCACCAGGTCGTAGCCGCACTGGAGAGCCCAAGAGAACCCTGCCAGGTAGGCCGCGCCCAGGCCGGTCTTCTGCGGCCGGTGCAGCACATGGACGTGGGGATCGTGCTCGGCCACCTTGGCGGCGATGTCGCCGGTGCCGTCGGGCGACGAGTCGTCGACGACCAGCACGTCGGCGTCCGGCACGGCCGCCCGGACCCGGTCGATGACGAGCTCGATGTTCTCGGCCTCGTTGTAGGTCGGGATCACCACGAGCGCCCGTTCGTCCATCACCCCCCCATCGTGCCAGTGCGTCGGCGGCGTTCCAACAGCCCCGCGACCACGAGGGACGCCGTGGCGAGCACCGCCAGCAGCTCCAGCCACCAGCCCAGCCGTACGCCGAGCGTGGCATCCTCGCCTAGGGTCACGGTCTGCTCGAGCACGGCCCGGGTCCGCTGCTGGCTCCGCTCGACGACCCGTCCCGACGGCGAAATGACCCCGCTGATGCCGTTCGTGGCTGCCACCACAACCGTGCGACCCGTCTCGATCGCCCGGTAGCGCGAGATCGCGAACTGCTGCTCCAGCTGGCCGGTGCCGGTGTAGGTGGCGTTGTTCGTCTGTACGACGAGCAGCTGCCCGCCTGCGTTGACCACGTCGCGCACGAGGCCGTCGTAGGCCACCTCGAAGCAGATCACGTCGCCGACCTTGACCGGGCCGAGCTGCAGCACGCCCGCGCGGTCGCCGCGGGCGAAGTCGCGCGGTATCTGGTCGAGCCGGGAGATGAACCTCGTCAGCAGGCCGCGGAACGGGATGTACTCGCCGAACGGCACCGGGTGCCGCTTGATGTACTGCGCCCCGGGGCCCGTCGTCGGGTCCCATACGATGCCCATGTTCTGCACTTGCGTGGCAGTCGGCCCGTCGACGACCGCCCCGACCAGCGTCGGCACCCCGATGGCACGCACGGCCTGGTCGATCTCGTCGTACGCCGAGGTGTCGGCGTACGGGTCGATGTCGGTGGAATTCTCGGGCCAGATGACGATATCGGGTGCCGGGCGCTCGCCCGCCGTCACCTGCGCGGCATACGCACGGGTGGTCTCCGCGTGGTTGTCGAGGACCTTGCGGCGCTCGGCGAACGGGTCCATCCCCTCCCCCGGCACGTTGCCTTGGATCGCCGCGACCCGGACGCTGTGGCCGACGCCGGCGATTCCTACCGGCAGCAACGCGCTGACGGCAACCAGCGCCACAGCGGACAGGGCCATCAAGATCCCTATCGGGCTGCGGTCTCGCCGCTCCACCAGGTCGACCGCCACGGCCACGGCGCCGACGACGACGAGCGACACCAGCACCGTGCCACCGAGTCGCCCGTAGCGCACGACCGGTGAGTCGACGAGCCCGAATGCCAAGGTGCCCCAGGGGAAGCCGCCGAACGGGATGACCCCGCGCAGCACCTCGAACCCCGCCCAGGACACGGCGTACACCACTGGCCAGGACCTACGGTGCGCCAGCGACCGCCACAGCACGGTCATAGCGCCGAAGAACACCGCTTCCAGCACGCTGAGCGCGAACCAGGCGTCGACGCCGATGATCGTGAGCCAGCGCAGCAGAGGCACCATGAAGCCCAGCCCGAAGATCATCCCGAGCGCCAGGCCCCGACTCGCGTGACGCACGAGGACCATGAGACCGGCCAGCCCGGCGGGCATCAGCCAGGGCAGGTCATACGGCGGGAAGGCCAGGCTCACGGCGAGGCCGCAGCCCAGGGCCCCGACGAGCCTCGGCACGGCGTCGGTGAGGGGGCGCCGGCGCATGCGGCGAATCTACTTGACCGGTGGCTGCCGGCCCGCCGGCAGCACGAGAGAAGGGAAGGACTCGACCTCCTTCGGACCGGACCTCGTGCCACTGGATGTCAGCACATAGGTCCGTTGTCTACTGGGGGTCGAGCCCCTTCCGGGTCCATCGCTCCGCCGTCTTGGCGAGAACCAGCGTCTCGGTGCGCTGAGCTTGGTTCAGAGCCAGTTTTCCGTGGACGCATGACCTCGCGAGCGAGCGGAGCCTTGTTCGGTGGACAGGCATTCAGGATCGCAACCGTGCCTCGCCGCTGTCAACGCACGGCTGACCTGGCACGATGCCTTGTTTGTGCTGGTCAGATGGCGCTCGCCAACTGCGGTGGGCGCCGGATCTTTTTGCGATATAACGGTGCGTGCTCGGCGTGTTACGCCAACACGCCGAGGCGCCTGCTCATGATGTGGACGGCGGGGGTACCACGACGGTCCCGGTTGCGGTCGTGGCGACCACGGGGTCGGCGAGCGCCTGCGCCGCGGTGGCGCCGAGGTCGGACCTGCCCCGACAGACGATGCGGACGACCAGGTCGAGGGTGCGTGACCTGGTCCCGACCCTGGTCACGACGGCTTCCACCTCGACGACGTCACCGGCGCGCACCGGCGCCTTGAACTGCACGTCGGCGTACGACGCAAACAGTCCCTCGTCGCCGTCGGTGCGGATGCACACCTCGGTCGCGACATCGCCGAACAAGCCGAGGCTGTAGGCGCCGTCGACCAGGTTGCCTGCGTAGTGCGCGTGCGCGTAGGGCACGTAGCGGCGGTGGATGACCGTGAGCCCCAGCCGGGGGTCGGTCTCGCTGCTGGACGTCATCGGAGCTCCTTGTCAGGGGTGGGTGCGACCTGGCCACCACGACGGTTGCTTACGAGCGCGTGCACCAGGTAGCTGGCGACCTCGCCAGGTGTGGTGCCGCGAGTGAACACCTTGTCGACGCCCAGGCTGTCGGCCTGCCTCTCCTCGAACCGTGGTCCGCCGATGATGAGAACCGGCCGTTGCGAGGCCGGGTAGGACTCACGGAACGCGGCTGACATCTCTTTGGTGTTGAGGATGTGGGCGTCTCGCTGGGTCACGACCTGAGAGACCAGAACGGCATCGGCGCGCTCCTCTCGCGAGCGCGCCACCAGTTCCGGCACCGACACCTGGGCGCCGAGGTTGACCACCCGCAGCTCGCGGTAGTACTCGAGACCCTTCTCCCCCGCGAACCCCTTGATGTTCAAGATCGCGTCGATGCCGACCGTGTGAGCGTCGGTCCCGATGCAGCCGCCGACGACGACGAGCCGACGGCGCAGCGCCCTCTTGATCGCGAGGTTCACCTCCTT
>JACCVA010000134.1 GCA_013698435.1 Nocardioidaceae bacterium
GTTCTCGCCCAACGAGGAGGAGATCCTCTTCATCGCCGGGCAGCATCACGTCCCGGACGACGGCGACGAAGCGCTATTCTGCGCCGCTCTCGCCTGACTCAGTTATGGCTCACCTGACGCCTCGCTGTGGGAGTTCACTCGGGTGTCCGGCTGGATCGCTGTTCAAGCCCTAACGGTCCACTCGGAGCTTGCGGAGCTGCCCCTGGCCAGACAAGACGTCATCGCACACCAGCGCGAGGACCTTGCAGCGCATCAGGTCGGCTACCGCCTGCTCCCTGGATCATCGGAGAGTCGCCAGAGACTCCCCGGCGCTTCGACGAGGAACCACACTCGCTCAGAAAGGAGTTCAGTCATGTTTGCACTGCACTACAGGTATAGGCATCCCAGGCACATCACGAACTTCGTCCGTTTATCGGGGCTCGCGGCCATGGCCGCAGGATTGTCCTTCGCGGTCGCGACGCCGAGCCAAGCTACGTACCCGAACCACAACGGCCGGATCGCCTTCCAAGCCGAGGTCGGGAAGCACATTCAGTTGTTCACCATGAGTCCGTCCGGCCATAATATGCGCCAGCTCACCCATGGCGTAGGTGACTCGACGAGGCCAGACTGGTCGCCGAATGGTCGGCTGATCGCATTCGAGTTCGACCTTCCCGTCGGTGGATGCCACGTGCGTCTGCTTCGGCTGTCCACCGGCCGCATCGTGGACCTGACCCAAGACAAAGACGTCTGCGAGCAGGCGCCGGCCTTCACTCCGAGCGGCAAACGCATCATCTTCGTGCGGTTCGACGGCGACATCGAGGCGATGTGGAGCATGAATCTCGCCGGAGGTGACCGGCATCGGATCAGGGTCGCAGGCGAGCAACTCGCCGCCCCGGCCGTGTCCCCCGACGGTACGACGCTCAGCTTCGTCGCCTACAACGGCAAGGACTTAGGACAAGCCCTCGAGACCGTGCCTCTGGACGGGAGTGGCGGTGGCATCACTCGACTGATGCCGTATAGGAGCAACATAGCCATCAAACAAGACTGGGCGCCCAACGGTCGCCACCTCGTGTTCACCAAGAACGCGGACCGCCCGGACCGCCCTGCCAACATCTTCACGATCCGCCCGAACGGCACCGGGCTGCACCGGTTGACGCACAGCAGGTCGCCGGAGCTGCGCTTCAACGTCGGCGGATACTCCCCGAACGGTCACTGGATCGTGTATCGGAAAACCAGCTTCCCTACCGGTGCCACCATCACCGCCGAGACCCTGGAGCAGGGCCTTAAGGGCCAGTTCAGCGTGTACCGGATGCACCCCGACGGCAGCGGCAAACAGCGTATTCTCGGCCCGTCGACCTTCCTTCCCCGCTACCTCGACTGGGGTCCGGCGACGATCAGCATGACCAGGCCTGTCGACGGGGTCCCAACGGCAGTCGACGCTGGACTTGCTGACGGCTCGGCCGCAGCAACGCCGAGCACGGATCCCACGCCTTCGAGCACAGCGCTGAGGCTCGTCGGCGCAACAACCGGGTTGACCCTAGTGAGCGCCGGAGCGGTGTCGCTGCTTCGTCGTCGCCGTCGTGACACGGCCTGACCGTCTCGCTTTGCCGGCCATTGCGGTAGGGCTTGCGCTTCTCGTGCTGTCAGCGGTGAACTTGTGGCAAGACAGGCCAGCAAGCAATCGGCACGGCAGCACTTCCAGTCTCAGCGGAAATGGCGAACAGGCCCTTTCCTCAACGACCCGGACTCCAGGGTCCGGCGAAACCACGGGACCCCAGGTCCGACCACCACCACCACGGACGAACAGCAGCGCGGTGCCGGTACGTCCCGGCCGGCCAACCGCAATCCGGATCCCATCTCTACACTTGGACGCGCGGGTGACCCCAATCAGAGACGACTCGCGGGTGCTCGTGCCGCCGCCGGATTACACAACGGTGGGTTGGTGGTCAGCAGGTGCGCGCCCGGGCGCCTCCCACGGCACATCGATCCTTGCGGGGCATACTGTGCACACCGGCGGTGGCGCCTTTGACGACCTCGACCAGCTACACGACGGCCAACGGGTCGTGATCCAGCTGCCTGACCGGGACTTGATGTACCGCATATCCTCGGTCACCGTGTATTTGAAGGGAACACTGGCCGCAAGGTCGCCAGACGTGTTCGCGCAGACCGGGCCCGGCCGCCTGGCACTGGTCACGTGTGCGGACTGGAACGGTGAGGCCTACCTCAGCAATGTGGTCGTGATGGCGACGGCTCCTCGGGTCGCCACAGCCGGTTGACAGAGCCCCGACACGTATCGCCCCTCCGGGTGGTACCAGGCACCGCGGCGGTTCGGAA
>JACCVA010000027.1 GCA_013698435.1 Nocardioidaceae bacterium
TCCCTTCGGCCGCTTCATCCACCAGGCGCTGCGAGGTTTCGGCGTCGACGACAGGTTTGTGACGTCGGTGCCGTCCCTGCCGACGCCGGTCACCTTCTGCGAGATCTTCCCTCCCGACGACTTCCCGTTGTACTTCTACCGCTTCCCCACAGCGCCCGACCTGCAGATCGCCGCGGACGAGCTGGACCTGGCCGCGGTCGTGGCCGCGGACGTGTTCTGGGTGACCGTGACCGGGCTGTGCCAGGAGCCGTCGAGGTCGGCGACCATGGCGGCGCTCGAGGCGCGCGGTCGAGGCGGGGTCACCGTCCTCGACCTCGACTACCGCGCGATGTTCTGGTCGTCGCAGGCTTCGGCCTGTGCCGCCATCACCGAGGCGCTGCACCACGTCACCGTTGCGGTGGGCAACCTCGAGGAGTGCGGCGTCGCTGTCGGCGAGTCCGAGCCTGCTGCCGCGGCCAACGCCCTGCTGTCAGCAGGAGTCGAGCTGGCGGTCGTCAAGCAAGGGCCGGCCGGTGTGCTCGGTGCCCGGTCGGACGAGACCGTGACCGTCGCGCCGATGCACGTCGAGGTGGTCAACGGTCTCGGGGCCGGCGACGCGTTCGGCGGCGCCCTGTGCCACGGACTGCTCGCAGGGTGGGACACCGAGCGAGTGCTGCGCTTCGCCAACGCCGCCGGTGCCGTCGTCGCGGGTCGGTTGGCCTGCGCGGACGCCATGCCCACCACGGCAGAGCTCGACGCAGTGCTGGCGGGGGCAAGCCTGTGAGCGCCGAGCTTGTCCAGCTGCTCGACGACCGGGTACGCCGACCCGGGCGCATCGCCGAGCTTGCCGCCGGCCGCGCGCGGCCTACATCTGTCCTCGGAGCGAGCGGCCGGCTCATGCTGGTCGCCGCGGACCATCCGGCCCGCGGTGCGCTCCGGGCGGGGGACCTGCCGCTGGCGATGGCCGACCGGTGGGGGCTGCTCCAACGGCTGTGCGTCGCCCTGTCCCGTCCTGGAGTCGACGGCGTGCTCGCGACGGCGGACATCTTGGAGGATCTGCTCCTGCTCGGGGCGCTCGAGGGCAAGGTCGTGATCGGCTCCATGAACCGGGGAGGGCTCGCCGGCACCTGCTTCGAGATCGACGACAGGTTCACCGGGTATGACGCCGAAGCGATCGACCGCAGCGCCTTCCAGGGCGGCAAGATGCTGCTCCGGATCGACCCCGAGGACCCGGCGACCGCCCGCACGCTCGAGGCGTGCGCGAACGCGGTGAGCGCGCTCGCCCATCGGTCGCTGTTGGCGATCGTGGAGCCGTTCATCTCGCACCGGGTCGACGGCAGAGTGCGCAACGACCTGACCACCGAGGCCGTGATCCGGTCGGCCACGGTCGCCTCCGGCCTCGGGTCGACGTCGGCCCACACCTGGCTGAAGCTGCCGGTCGTGGACGACATGACCGACGCGCTTGCCGCGACCACGCTGCCGGTGCTGCTGCTCGGAGGGGAGGTCGGCAGCGACCAACGGGCCCAGTTCGCCCAGTGGTCGCAGGCGCTGGCCAGCCCGCAGGTCAAAGGGATGGTCGTCGGCCGCACCCTTCTTTACCCGCCCGACGGCGACGTGGCTGCCGCCGTGGACGCCACCGTGGAGATGATGTGACGTGACCGCGCCGACATACCACTTGAGAGCCACGGACGCCGCCGAGCCACCGTACGACGTCCTCGTGACGCCGGAGCGGGCCGGTTGGGCGTATGCGGGCCTGGCGGTTCTCACCCTCGCGGCCGGTCGGAGTGTCGCTGTGGACACTGGTGAGTCGGAGCTTCTCGTGCTGCCGCTCAGCGGTGGTTGCACGGTGACCAGCGAGGGCGACGCCCTCACCGTCACCGGTCGTGAGACGGTGTTCTCCGGGCCCAGTGACTTCGTCTACGCCCCCCGGGACACCTCGGTGCAGATCTCCAGCCACGCCGGCGGACGCTTCGCGCTTCCGTCGGCCCGGTGCACCCGACGGCTGGAGATGCGCCACCAGCCGGCGTCGGCGGTGCCGGTCGAGCTGCGCGGTGCGGGCCACGCGAGCCGTCAGGTCAACAACTTCTGTACCCCCGACGCGTTCGAGGCCGACAGGCTGATCGCCTGCGAGGTACTGACGCCCGGCGGCAACTGGTCGTCCTACCCTCCTCACAAGCACGACGAGCAGACCGAGCGCGAAAGCCAGCTCGAGGAGATCTACTACTACGAGGTGAAAGCCGGTCCGGTCGGACCCGGGATGGCCTACCAGCGCGTCTACGGGCACGACGACGCAGACATCGATGTGCTGGCAGAGGTCCGGTCAGGCGACGTGGTGCTGATCCCGCACGGGTGGCACGGCCCATCGATGGCCGTGCCGGGCTACGACCTCTACTACCTGAACGTGATGGCCGGACCCGGCCAGGAACGGGTGTGGAACATCACCGACGACCCGGCACACGGCTGGGTGCGCAGCAGCTGGGAGGGCGTCGACGTCGACTCCCGGCTGCCGTTCGCTGCGGCGGGAGGGACGCGATGACGAGCCGACTGACGGTCGCGCAGGCTCTGGTCCGCTTCCTCGAGCAGCAGTACCTCGAGCGCGACGGGCGACGTAACGCCTTCTTCGCCGGCTGCTGGGGCATCTTCGGGCACGGCAACGTCGCGGGCGTCGGCCAGGCGCTGCTCGAGCGCCAGGTCGCCGAGCGCGAGACCGGCGAGCCCGGCCTGCGCTACCACCAGGCGCGCAACGAGCAGGCGATGGTGCATGCGGCGGTGGGCTACGCGCGAATGCGGAACCGGCTGGCGACCTATGCCTGCACGGCATCGGTGGGGCCGGGTTCGACCAATATGGTGACCGGAGCGGCGCTCGCCACCATCAACCGGATCCCGGTCCTGCTGCTGCCCGGTGACGTGTTCGCGACCCGGGCAGCCAACCCGCTCCTGCAGGAGCTCGAAGACCCGCGCAGCCTCGACATCAGCGTCAACGACGTTTTCAAGCCAGTGTCGCGGTACTGGGACCGCATCAACCGTCCCGAGCAACTCCCGGCCGCACTGCTCGCGGCGATGCGCGTGCTCACCGACCCGGTCGAGACGGGTGCCGTGACGTTGTGCTTGCCGCAGGACGTCCAGGCCGAGGCACACGACTGGCCCGACGACCTTTTCGCCGAGCGGGTCTGGCACCTCGGCCGGCCGGCCGTCGAGCAGGCCGCCTTGGAACGTGCACTCGACGTCATCCGCTCGGCCAGGCGACCGATCGTGGTCGCCGGCGGTGGGGTGATCTATGCCGAGGCGACTGCAGCGCTGAGGGCCTTCGCGGAGCAGACCGGCATCCCGGTGGCCGAGACCCAAGCCGGCAAGGGATCTCTGCCGTACGACCACCCGGCATCGCTCGGCGCAATCGGAGCGACGGGCACGACCGCCGCCAACGCGGCGGCGAACGAAGCCGATGTGGTGATCGGGGTCGGCACCCGCTACAGCGACTTCACCACCGCCTCACGCACCCTCTTCGCCCACCCTGACGTGCGATTCGTCAACCTCAACGTCGCAGCGTTCGATGCGCACAAGCTGTCCGCCACAGCGCTGGTCGCCGACGCACGGGTCGGCCTCGAGCAGCTCACATCCGGACTACAGGGGTGGAACGTTGACCTGGCATACAGCGAGGGCGCAACGGTTGCGGCGCGGGCATGGGACGACGTGGTCCAGGAGGCGTACGACCGCAAGCACGGCCCGCTGCCGTCGCAAGCAGAGGTGATAGGCGCCGTCAACCGGCTCTCCCGGCCACGCGACGTCGTCGTGTGCGCCGCCGGCTCGATGCCCGGCGACCTGCACAAGCTCTGGCGCACCCGTGACCCGAAGGGCTACCACGTCGAGTACGGCTACTCCTGCATGGGTTACGAGATCGCGGGCGGCCTGGGCGTCGCGATGGCAGTGGCACAGACCGGCGACGACCGGGACGTCTTCGTGCTCGTCGGTGACGGCTCTTACCTGATGATGGCCCAGGAGCTGGTCACCGCGGTTGCCGAACACGTCAAGCTGATCGTCGTGCTGGTGCAGAACCATGGGTTCGCCTCGATCGGTGCCCTCTCGGAGTCTCTCGGCTCGCAGCGTTTCGGCACCCGGTACCGCTACCGCACCGAGTCGGGTCTCGACGGCGACACCTTGCCGGTGGACCTGGCCGCGAACGCCGCCAGCCTCGGCGTCGAAGTGATCCGCGCCGGTGACGTGGCCAGCCTGGAGAAGGCTGTCACCGCCGCGCAGGCATCGACGACGGCGACGGTGGTCCACATCGAGACCGACCCCTCGGTGCCGGCCCCCGACAGTCCGGCGTGGTGGGACGTCCCGGTCGCCGGAGTGTCGACCCTGCAGAGCACGCAGAACGCTCGTGCGACGTACGACAATGCAAAGCGGAGCCAACGGTCGCACCTGAGACCTCCGACGCCGCCCACAGACAGCACACACAAGTCAAAGGATGATCAGGCATGAAGGTTGATCGGGTGCAGTTTGCGCCACGGACCACACGGCAGAGTCAACGACAGGAAGGTAGCGGCGCATGAAGCTGATGGGCAGGATGCAGAAGTTGGGCTGGGGGATGGGGTTGTCAAGCATGCTCCTCCTCACGGCGTGCAGTGGCACAGGGCAAGACGAAGGTGCCGATACGTCGAGCTCCCTCGACCTGACCATCGCCGTCATCACCCACGGTGCCCCGAGCGACGCCTTCTGGAGCGTCGTCAAGTCCGGGGCGGAGCGGGCCGGGCAGGACCTCGGTGTCAGCGTCGACTACAACTCCGACGACGACGTCACCAAGCAGTCCGAGCTGATCGACACCGCCGTCAGCAAGGACGTCGACGGCATCGTGGTCTCCATGGCGGAGCCGGACGGCCTCGAGGACAGCATCAAGGCGGCCGTCGACGCGGGCATCCCGGTCATCACGATCAACTCAGGTATCGACGAGTCCAAGTCGTTCGGTGCGATCACCCACATCGGACAGAGCGAAACCATCGCCGGACAGGCAGCCGGTGACAAGTTCAACGAGCTCGGTGCCCAGCACGTCCTGTGTGTGATCCACGAGGCAGGAAACGTCGGCCTCGAGCAGCGCTGCGCCGGTGCCAAGGAGAAGTCCGACGGCGAGGTCGAGAACCTGCAGGTCGAAGGTGCCGACACCGCGAAAGCCTCCGAGAAGATCCTGGCAGCTCTGCAGGCGGACGACTCCATCGATGCCGTGCTCGCCCTCAATGGGGCGGTCGCGCTGGGTGGGGCGCAGGCGGTCGAACAGGCCGGCACTGACGTACAGGTCGGCACCTTCGACCTGTCGACCGACGTGCTGACAGGGATCGAGGACGGCTCGATCGCATTTGCCATCGACCAGCAGCCCTACGTCCAGGGCTACCTCGGCGTGCAGTTCCTCTACCTGAAGGCGCTGAACGGTAACGATGTCGGTGGCGGTCAGCCCGTGTACTCCGGACCCGCCTTCGTCACCAAGGACAACGCCGCCGACGTGCTCAAGTACGCCAAGCAGGGCACGCGCTGAGCTGAGCGGCAGGCCTGCTTCGACGGCAGGCCTGCTTAGCTCGGGAAGGAACACCATGTCCACCACGACCGCAGCCGCCGCCGAGACCGACGCCGATGAACGGATGGCCCCCACCAGCCGGATGACGAAGGTGCTGCGCCGGCCCGAGGTGGGATCGGCCATCGCCGCGCTCATCGTCTTCGTGTTCTTCACCGTCTACACGTCGGAGTTCCTCAGCGACCAGGGCGTCGGCACCTGGCTCAACTCGTCCTCGCGCATCGGGATCGTCGCGGTCGCCGTGGCGCTGTTGATGATCGGCGGCGAGTTCGACCTGTCCACCGGCACCATGGTCGGGACCTCCGGCCTGATGGTCGGGGTGCTGACGACGCACTTCGGTCTCAACATCTTCGTCGCGGTCGCGGTGGCGCTGCTCGCCGCCCTCGCCATCGGCGCGCTGAACGGCCTTTTGGTCATGAAGACGGGACTGCCGAGCTTCATCGTCACGCTAGGCACGTTCTTCGCCCTGCAAGGCGTCAACGTCGCGCTGACGAAGGCGATCATCGGCCAGGTGGCCATCCAGGGCATGAAGCTGGTTCCGGCGTACGACTCGATCCAGCCGATCTTCGGCGGTTCCTTCACGCTGCTTGGCGCCTCGGTCGACGTCTCGGTGCTGTGGTTCCTGGCAGTCATCGCCGCGGCGACGTGGCTGCTCTTGCGCACCCGCCAGGGCAACTGGATCTTCTCCGTCGGAGGAGCGCAGCAGAGCTCCCGCCAGGTGGGAGTGCCGGTGTTGGCGACCAAGGTCCGCCTGTTCATGACAACGGCCGCGGCTGGGTGGCTGGTGGGCATGATCACCTTGTTCAAGTCGTCAACAGTCAACGGTGCGACCGGGGTGGGAGACGAGTTCATCTTCATCATCTGCGCGGTGGTGGGTGGCTGCTTGCTGACCGGAGGGTTCGGGTCCGCGATCGGTGCTGCCCTGGGCGCGATGATCTACGGCATGACCCAGCAGGGCATCGTCTACGCCAACTGGGACAGCGACTGGCTGAAGGCGTTCCTCGGCGTGATGCTGCTCGGGGCGGTGCTCGTCAACAACTGGGTGCGCAAGCGGGCGGAGGTGGCGCGATGAGCACGAACGAGAGCTCGGTCGATCAGCCGGAAGACAGCACGGACGAACCGGTCGCCGACACCGCGGAAGACGGGGACGCGCGTACGTCGGGAGCAGCGCTGCCGCCGCGCGGGACCCCGATCATCGAGGTCACCGGAATCGGCAAGAGCTATGGGCAGGTGATTGCGCTGCACGACGTCACCACGTCGGTGCGTGCCGGGGAGGTCACCTGCGTGCTCGGCGACAACGGTGCCGGCAAGTCGACGTTCATCAAGATCCTCGCGGGCGCGCACGAGCATACCGAAGGCACGTTTGTCGTCGACGGGATCAGCCGCAACATGAACAGCCCGCGAGCGGCCCTTGCACTCGGGATCGCCACGGTCTACCAGGACCTCGCGGTGGTGCCGCTGATGCCGGTCTGGCGGAACTTCTTCCTCGGGTCGGAGATAACCAAGGGCTTCGGACCGATCCGGCGTCTGGACATCTCTGGGATGAAGCGGATCGCCAAGTCCGAGCTCGCGGCGATGGGCATCGACCTGCGCGACGTCGACCAGCCGATCGGCACGTTGTCGGGCGGTGAGCGCCAGTGCGTCGCGATCGCGCGTGCGGTGTACTTCGGTGCGCGCGCGCTGATTCTGGACGAGCCGACCGCAGCACTCGGCGTCCGCCAGTCCGGGATCGTGCTGAAGTACATCGCCAAGGCGCGAGACCGCGGCCTCGGGGTCGTCTTCATCACCCACAACCCTCATCACGCCTATCCCGTAGGGGACCGTTTCATGCTGTTGCGCCGCGGCCGCAGCATGGGTGACTTCGCCAAGTCGGAGATCACGCTCGATGAGCTGGTCCGGATGATGTCGGGCGGTGCAGAGCTCGAGGCGCTGACGCACGAGCTGCAGCAGGACGAGCCCGACTCGGCGCTCACGAAGAGCCTCCACGACGAGGTCGAGACGTCGTGACCCTGCCCGGGTCGCTGCCGGGTGAGGTGCCTTCGCTCGGGGTGGGCGTCGTGGGGTTCGGCTGGATGGGCCAGGTGCACGCGCGTGCCTACGCACGGCTGCGCCAGCACTATCCCCAGACGCCGCTGCACCCTCGACTGGTCGCTGTCGCCGACACCGACGAGCGCGGTCGCCTGTTGGCCACGTCGGCGTACGGCTTCGAAGACGCGGTGCCGCAGTGGCAGGATCTGGTCGCCCGTGAGGACATCCAGGTGGTCAGCGTCTGCGGGCCGAACTTCGTGCACCGCGAGGTGGCGGTCGCTGCCGCCCGTGCGGGAATGCACATCTGGGTGGAGAAGCCGGCAGGGCGCAACCTCGCCGACACCCTCGAGATCGCTGAGGCAGTCCGGCTGGCCGACGTCGCTTCGGCGGTCGGGTTCAACTACCGCAACGCCCCTGCCGTCGAGCTGGCTCGCGACATCGTCACCGGCGGTGAGCTCGGCGCGATCGAGACCGTCACGATGAGCCTGCTCAGCGACTACGCCGCACACCCCGACGGCGCGTTGTCATGGCGCTTCGACCCGACCCTCGCAGGCACGGGTGCGCTAGGGGACCTGGCCTGTCACGGGCTCGACCTGGCCAGGTACGTCGCCGGTGCCGCGACCGGTGACGTCACCGAGGTGGTCGCCGACCAGGTTGCGTTCATCTCCCAGCGGCCGCAGGCGACCGGTGCCGTGTCGCACTTCTCGACGGCGGCAGGCGGTGCGCTCGGCCCGGTCGGCAACGAGGACCACGCGTCGGCGCTGCTTCGTTACGCATCCGGTGCCCGCGGACTGTTGACGGCGTCTCGGGTCGCCGTCGGTGAGCAGTGCGCCTACGGGTTCGAGGTCCGCGGCGAGCAGGGGGCGGTGGCGTGGGACTTTCGCCGGATGGACGAGCTGCGGGTGTGCCGCGGTCAGGCTTACCAAGACGCTGCCTGGCAGGTGCAGCATGTCGGCCCGCGGGACGGGGAGTACGCAGCCTTCCAGCCCGGCGCGGGAGTGGCGATGGGCTACGACGATCTCAAGGTCATCGAGGCCGGCCGATTGGTCGCCTCGATCGCCGAGAAGCGTCCCATCGGGGCGACGATCGTCGACGCCGTCGTCGCGGCGCGCCTGGTCGACGCGATGACCCGGTCGTTCGACGAGCGTCGGTGGATCTCCCTGTGACCGCTGCTCCCATGCCGGTCCGGGTCGGCCTGATCGGCGTCGGTGACATGGGCGCAGCCCACGTCCGCACACTCAGCACGTGGGTTCCCACGGCCTCTGTCGTGACGGCGTACGACCCCGACACCGACCGCGCCACCGCAGTCTGCGGGGAAGTTGGCGGGCGGGTCGCCGGGTCTGCGACGGAGATCATCGAGGCCGGCGACGTCGACGCCGTGCTCGTTGCCGCCCCTGACCCGCTGCACGAGGAGCTGGTGCTGGCGTGCATCGCGGCCGGCAAGCCCACCTTGTGCGAGAAGCCGCTGACCACCTCCGCCGAGGGGTCGCAGCGCGTCGTCGACGCCGAGGTGGCCGGCGGTCGCCGGCTCGTGCAGGTCGGGTTCATGCGGCGCTACGACCCGGCGTACGTGCAGCTGCGTCAGCTGTGCGCAGACGGGGCGGTCGGGGACGTCCGGGTAGTGCACTGCATCCACCGCAACGCGCGGGCGCACCCCGCTGCGTCGTCGGACGGCATCATCTTCAACTCGATGATCCACGAGCTCGACGCCGTGCCCTGGCTGCTCGACGACCCGCTGGCGGCGATCACCGTGCACGCGCCGGGGCTGCCGGACAGGGCCTTGCGGGATCCGCAGGTCGCGCTGATCGAGACGGCCGGCGGTCGGCTCGTCACGGTTGAGGTGTTCGTCAACGCCGGCTACGGCTACGACGTGCAGTGCGAGGTCGTCGGCGAGCGGGGGACGGCCAGGCTGACGCCGCCGTACGGGCTCGGCCTGCGCCGCGACGGCGTCGACGGGGTGGCCGTCATCGACGACTTCGTGGCGCGGTTCCGCGATGCCTACCGCATCGAGCTGTCCGCGTGGGTCGCGAGCCTGGTGGCGGGTACGCCGACGGGCCCGAGCGCCTGGGACGGCCACCGAGCCAACCTCGCCGCCTCAGCCGGGGTGGAGTCGTTGCACACGTACGGCCGGGTCGCCATTCCGCATCCGGACCGGCCGGCGCTCTACCGCTGACGGGGCCGGCGGCGGGGGAGACCGCCCGACATACAACCCAGGCGCACGCGCCCCGGCATCTGCCATGTCAACATGGCAGATCGCCTCTCGACACACCAGATTTGCCATGTTCACAAGCCAGCTGGTTTGTGAACATGGCAAACGCCAAACCGGGCGTCGGTCAGCGGGGGCGCTTGTAGTCCGGCACGAGCTCTTGGGCGAGCTGCTCCAGGAACAGGCCGACGTCGGTGACGATGCCGCGGGCCTGCGACGAGCCGCGGTCGGCGAGCTTGGTGACGGTCGCGGGGTTGATGTCGACGCACACCAGCGGGATCGACGCCGGCAAGATGTTGCCGGTCGCCACGGAGTGCAGCATCGTCGCGA
>JACCVA010000139.1 GCA_013698435.1 Nocardioidaceae bacterium
ACGGCCAGCACCCGTCGGTTGACGTCGGCATGAGGTTCGAGGTCTAGCTTGCGGAAGACCTGCGCGCAAAGCGACTCCACCGTGCGCTCGGAGATGCCGAGAGACTGCCCGATTGCGGCGTTGGACCGTCCCTCGGCCATGAGACCGAGCGTTTGCCGCTCTCGCGAGCTGAGGGAATCCAAAGGCGAGTTCCGACGCTTGCGCTCAAGCAGTCGCGCCACGATCGCAGGGTCGACTACGCAGTTCCCGCTACCGACTCGCTCCAATGCGTCGACTAGCACGGCCAGGTCCGACACCCGCTCCTTGAGCAGGTAGCCCAGCCCTCCTGGCTGATCCTGAAGGAGCCGCTCGGCGTATCGATGCGCGAGATATTGACTGAGCACCAGGACGGCCGTGGTGGGGTAACGCTTGCGGATAAGACGAGCCGCTACCAGCCCCTCATATTCGTGCTTGGGAGGCATGCGGATGTCGACGATCGCGACGTCAGGATTTTCCAGCGCCACCAATCGGAGCAGGCTGTCCGCGTCTGCGGCTTCACCCGCGACGGTTATCCCGGCGTCGGTGAGCAGGCGCACCAGTCCCAGACGAACGATCATTACGTCATCCGCGACTACGACCCGCATGGCAGCGTCACGCTCATAGTTATTCCGGTAGCAGGGGTTTCGGTGAGCCGTAACGAACCGCTTAAGGCGCCGACGTGGTCGGCGACGTCGGCGAGCTGCCAGTCACTGACGCAGCCGCCGATCGGGCCACCGGTGAAGACGGTGACCCGCAGTTCCTGGTCGTTGACCACGGCGCTGACGCCTGCCTGGTCCGTGTATCCGTGAGCGAGGAGGTTGTCGATCGCCGCCGCAACCGCGCTGTATGCGGCGGTCTGTACCGTCAGCGGAAGTTGGGGCTCCGCCGCCGGCAACCGAACGTCCACGCTGAGCGGTACCCGCGCTGCGAGATCCTCGATCGCGGCTTCTAGACCCTCTGCGCCGAGCACTGCTGACAAGGCGTCGTGGGAGAGCTCTCTGAGAGCCGCCAACGCCGCAGTGACAGCTGCGCTTGCACCCGCCAAGCCGCCAGACGTGGTGGCGGGTGAGCTCAACAGCATCGTCACAGCGACGAGGCGCTGCTGTGCTCCGTCGTGGAGGTCACGCTCGATGCGCCGACGCTCGAGATCGGTTGCTTCGACGATCCGCCGTTGCGATGCTCGTAAGTCGGCAAGCCGAACCCTGGCGGCGGCCCGCAGACGGGCGTTCTCCAGCGCAAGTCGACTGGCGGGCGTGATTGAGGACTGGACATACCTGGGTTCTGCCCATCGCCGCAGGACCAAGCGCACGGACGGACCATGCCGGTCCCTGAGAACCGTGCAGCGCCGGGGCTCGTCGGCGCTGACGGCGTCACCGGCGGCGTCGACCCACCGCTCGTCGCCGCAAACAGCGAAGTGGACCGCCGTCACTGACGACAGGTGGCCACAGACCATTCCATCGTCAGCCAGGTGCGCCGCGATACTGCGGACACTTCGACGTACGCCGCGGACGTGAAGCGCAACCATGAATGCCGCCAGGACAATGATGCCAGTGCCGAGGGTTTGCAGGCGGTCGTCGATCGCTGCGCCACTCGTGCTTGCCCAGCGCCAAGGGTGCACAACGGCTGCTGCTGCAACAAGAGTTGCTGACACGACTCCAGCGCCGCGGATCGTGGGCGGTGCCCATCGGTTCTGAAGGCTCGACCAAGCGGCCGCAATTGAGGCGGCCACAGTGAGAGCTGCCGCGAGCCAAAGTATGAGCCGTGGCCCCAAAGCATCCGACAGGAGCGAGGGCGCCGCCTCGCATGTCCTGTCGCAGGACGGGTCGAAGAAGGGGTCGTATCCCACAAGGTGCACCACGGCAGCCGCTGAGGCGAAGACTGCAGCAACAAGGATGTGTATCCGACCTTCAGATGGGGACGGCCGCCAGCCGCCAGCCATCAACGCGACTCCCGCTGCCGCGAGTGGTGCGGCGGCGAGCAATCCAGCGCGGTACCGAGCATCGAGGTGAGGCCATGCGGCGAGTACTGGAAGGAGCCATGCAACGGCCACTAGAGACAATCCCAGCGTCGGCATCGGCCGATCCTCTCTCAGCAGCCAGCACGCGGCGACAACGACAACTGATATGACGACAGTCGTAAGGGCCAACGATTGTGAGGTTTCCAAGTCGCCGCCGGATGAGCGTGGAGCTAACCCTGTGGAGATGACGGACACGATCACTGCCACCACGGTTACCACGCTGGTCGCGATGACACTCAGCCAGACGCGGCCCCTCAACGGGCTTCCAGTAGCGACTTCGTGCGGCGTCGGCTCCTCCATTTCCACAACATACAACGGCGGATATCCAACCTAATCTCGTGCGAAAACCGGAGGTAACACGGTACTCAAGGTGCCGCCGGACGTCGTAGCATTCCTGGCAACGACCACGGAGGTACCCATGCCAAGACAGTGGCGCCACGGCGCCCTCGTGGTGATTGCTCTGTTCGTCGTCGCCTCGCTTGCTGCAGGTTGTGCGAACGCTGAATCGACGCCGCAAACGCAACGACCGCATTCGGCGGCCAAGTCCTCGTCGAGTTCCGCTGCACCGAGGGTATCTTCGCCGGCCCCGCCGAAGCAGATCTCCGACTTTCCCGACGGGATATACCGGACACAGCTCAAGGCAGAAGACCTGCAGCGGTACGGGATATACGACCCCACGAACGCTGGGATTTGGACTCTCACCGTAGAGAACGGCGGCTACCGACTCGACTGCCGCGCCATCTCAGACCTGACGGTTGACTGCGGCAACAGCCATCCCAATGGTTTGGCCACTGTGGAGATGGGAGACGTGCGCGGCGCTTCTCCTACTGTCTGGTTTCTGTTCGACTCCGCCCAGGTGGCCGAGGTGAACGGATGCACCCGGTACTCCCAAGCGAGCAACGGCTGTGGCCCCGAGGGTGGTTACCACGTCAAGTGGACGACGGCACCTGACGGGGTCGTCTTCAGTCACTGGGTCGGCTTTGGCCAGTGGGCAACACTGCCAGGGTTGAACAATTGGACCGCACAGCCATGGACGCGGATCTCGTGAAGAGTGCTGCAATGTCACCTCGCCTGCCTAACGCCGCCAAGTTCATGCTTTGTCTTTTCGCGGCTCTCATCGGCGTTGGTTGTCAGCCCAGTCAGGTTACAGACAAGACAGGTAGTAATGTCACCCAGCTCCGGTTTGCCACCATCGACGAGCTCAACCCGAACGGCCAGACTATCGCGTCGGAGACCTTCATCTCTGCCCTGGAACGCGTCTCCGGCGGCCGCATCACGGTAACGGTACAGACGCAATACGGAAACGGAGCGGTGACTGCGGAAACGGATCTCGTCGAAGCCATAGCCGCCGGCGACATTGACGCTGGCATGCCAGCTACGAGGGCATTCAGCCGGGCAGGGATGCTTGGCTTCGAGCCGATCGAGGCGCCCTTCACCGTGACGAGCTACGACGCCCAGCGAGCTTTGGCCACCGGT
>JACCVA010000082.1 GCA_013698435.1 Nocardioidaceae bacterium
CGGACGTGAGCGGGAACCGCACGTACACCGAGGGGTCGACGACGGTCTCGTAGCCGCCCGGCTGACCCAGCTCGTGGTCCGACAGCGCAGTCTCGCAGCGGGGGCAGTACGGCGAGATGCGGTGTGCTTCGTAGAGCAGCCCGGCGTCGTAGATCTTCTTGAGCGACCACCAGACGCTCTGGATGTACGACGGGTCCATCGTGCGGTACGCCTGCGCGGTGTCGACCCAGTACCCCATCCGCTCAGTCATCTCCTCGAACTGGTCGGTGGAGCGCTGCACCGACTCACGGCACTTCGCGTTGAACGCCGCGATGCCGTACGCCTCGATCTGCTGCTTGCCCGAGACGCCGAGCTCCTTCTCCACCCCCACCTCGACATGCAGACCCTGGCAGTCCCAGCCCGCCTTCCGGTCGACCCGGAACCCCTGCATGGTCTTGAACCGGGGAAAGACGTCCTTGAACACCCGTGCCTCGACGTGGTGAGCGCCGGGTTTGCCGTTGGCGGTGGGGGGGCCCTCGTAGAACGTCCAGCGCGGCGCACCGACGGTTGCCGCCAAGGTCGCGTCGAAGGTCTTGCTCGCACGCCAGAAGGCGAGGATCTCCCGCTCGAGTTCAGGAAGGTTGACCTGCGGAGGGACTGCTCGGTAGGGCATGCGGTTCTCTTCCCACGTCACGGCGCTGTCGCGCTCTCGCGGCGAAGGGACGACGCCAACCGGTCGTGGTCAGCCCCGCGGTACCACCCTCCTTGGCTCACCGACGAGCAAACCCTGCCGGCGGTGGCCCTCTCGTGTGTCGTCGCGGCCGGTTCTAGTGAGCCAGCATGCTGGCCGTTCTTCCGGCAACTCCGAGGTGATGGCCCCATCATTGTCGTGCGACTTGAGCAGTGTAGGCGGTTAGAAGCGGCCCGCACACCTCGATATCACCCGTGCGCCGGCACACGCGTCACGCGTGGCTATTTGAAGCGACGCCCGGATGCCCCTATCCTCTCGGCACGGAATCGGGGGAAACAAGTATTGAGGAGATGCCGCCCATGGCTGCCAACAAGTCGTCTGCGATGAGTGCGGTCAAACGCGCACCGGCGAAGACGGCCGCATCCAAGGCGGCGCAGAAGAAGACCGCACCCTCGGCACCCGCCAAGAGCGCCACGACGACGAAGGCGACGGCGAAGAAGGCGACGACGAAGGCAACCTCGGCAAAGCAGGCAACCTCGGCGAAGACGGCCGCGAAGAAGACGACGGCGAAGACGCCCGCCAAGAAGACGACGGCGAAGACGCCCGCCAAGAAGACACCCGCCAAGAAGACGACCGCCAAGAAGACGACCGCCAAGAAGACGGCCGCAAGGGCTGCCACTACCAAGGCGACGGCCAAGAAGGCTACCGCCACCACGACGACGTCTGGCGGGCTTGCCGTGCGGGAAGGTGAGAAGAACTGGTCGGCTGCCGAGCTCAAAGAGGTGCGCGCGACGCTGGAACAAGACCGCGAGCGCCTGATCACCGAGATCGCCGCCACCGAGGAGGAGATCAGCCACCTGCTACGCGAAGGCGGGGAGGGTGCAGGCAACGACCAGGCCGATGTCGGCTCGAACACGTTCGAGCGCGACCACGAGATGAGCATGGCGAAGAACTCACGCGAGAACCTCGAGCTCGTCGAGGGTGCCATCGCCCGGATCGACAAGGGCACCTACGGCGTCTGCGAGTCCTGTGGAGGCCCCATCGCCAAGTTGCGCCTGCAGGCATTCCCCCGTGCCACACTGTGCCTGCAATGCAAACAACGCCAGGAACGTCGCTGAGCGACGAAACCGCGAGCGAAGAGTCGCCCCTTTCCCAAAGGCGTGGCATCACGCAGTGCCTCGCGATCGCCGGCGCCGCGCTCGTTGCCGACCAGAGCACCAAGTGGTGGGCGGAGCACGCCCTGGTCAGAGGGCAGCCCCGGGCCCTCGTCGGTGACCTGCTCCAGCTCCGGCTGACCTACAACCCGGGAGCTGCTTTCAGCGTCGGCACCGGCTACACCATTGTCTTGACCTGCATCGCCCTCACCGTGATCGGCGTCGTCATCTCCACGGCCCGGCGGATCCGCAGCGCATGGTGGGCGCTGGCGCTCGGTCTGCTGCTCGGCGGCGCGCTCGGCAACGTCACGGACCGGCTGTTCCGGCCACCGGCACCGTTTCGAGGCCACGTCGTCGACTTCCTCGAGCTGCCGAACTGGCCGGTGTTCAACGTGGCTGACTCGGCCATCACTGTGGCAGCCGTGCTCTTCATCGGGCTGAGTCTGGGCGGGGTACGGCTTGACGGGAGCCGCGACCACCGCCGATGAGCGTCCCCTCCGACCGCAAGGCCGTCCACGTGCCCAGCGGGCTCGCCGGGGAACGCGTCGATGCCGCCATCGCGCGCATGTTCGGGCTGTCACGCACGAAGGCTGCCGAGCTGGTCGCCGCTGGCGACGTCACTGTCGACGGCGCCGCTCCTGCGAAGTCGGACCGCGTGCACGAGGGTGCCTTCCTGGAGGTGGTGATCCCCGCACCGCCGAGCCCGGTGAGCGTCCGGGCGGAGATCGTCGACGGTGTGTGCATCGTGTACGACGACGACGCGTTCGTGGTCGTGGACAAGCCGGTCGGAGTCGCAGCACATCCGAGCGTCGGCTGGACCGGGCCCACCGTTCTCGGTCACCTGGCCGGCGCGGGCTACCGCCTCGCCACGTCCGGCGTGCCCGAACGGCAGGGGATCGTGCAGCGGCTCGACGTCGGCACGAGCGGTCTGATGGTCGTAGCCAAGTCGGAGTACGCGTACTCCCGGTTGAAGGACGCCTTCCGGCAGCGTGCCGTCGACAAGACCTACCACGCCCTGGTGCAGGGGCATCTCGACCCGCTGCGCGGCACCATCGATGCGCCGATCGTGCGCCACACCAAACACGACTACAAGTTCACCGTGGGTCAAGGTGGCCGACACAGCATCACCCACTACGACACTCTCGAGGCCCACCGGTTCGCGTCGCTGCTGGAGATCAAGCTTGAGACCGGCCGAACCCACCAGATCCGCGTGCACATGAGCGCGTTGCACCATCCATGTCTCGGGGACCTGACGTACGGCGCCGACCCGGTGCTCGCCAAGCGAGTCGGGCTGCAGCGACAGTGGCTGCATGCGCTACGGCTCGGTTTCACCCATCCGGAGTCGGGGGAGTGGCAGGAGTTCGAGTCGACGTACCCCAACGACCTCGCCCACGCGTTGGACGTCATCCGCGACGAGGACTGACAGGAGGCGCACCATGACGACTGGGCGCGACGGGGCAAGGCTGGGGTTCTACTGAGCGGGCGGCCGGTGATCCGCAGAGCGCGCGCTGACGAGTCGCAGGCGTGCGCCGACCTGCTGTGGCGGGTGCGGCAGCAGAACCTCGCCAGCATCCCGGAGGGAAGGCACCCGCTCGCCGACGTCCGCGCGTGGATGCGCGACGTCGTAATGACGCAGCAGGAGGTCTGGGTCGCCGATGGTGACGGCAGCCTGGTAGGGGTGCTGGTACTGGGAAGGCCCGACTGGGTCGAGCACCTGTACATCGACGCCTCGGCCACCGGCCGGGGCCTCGGAGCCCGGTTCGTCGCGCTGGCCAGGGCGGAGCTGCCGGGACCGATTCAGCTGTGGACCTTCCAGAGCAACCTCGGCGCCCGACGCTTCTACGAACGGCACGGTTTCGAGGCGTTGGAGTGGACCGAGGGAGACAACGAGGAGGGCGCCCCGGACGTCCGCTACGTCGATACGGCATGGCGCGCGAGTGTCGGTCGGGGTTGTCAAGGTACGTCGAAGTAGGCTGTGGCTCTTCCCCACTGCGACCGCGAGGTCGCGACCCTTAGCAGGTCCGTCGTGTCCGAAACGCCCGGTTCCCGGGTGAGGTCAGGAGGCAGTTCCTCGATGTCGTCGTCGTTCGTGCACCTGCACGTCCACAGCGAGTTCTCGATGCTCGACGGGGCGGCACGAGTCGGACAGCTGTTCGACGAGACGGCGCGGCTGGAGATGCCGGCCCTGGCGATCACCGACCACGGCAACATGTTCGGCGCCTTCGAGTTCTACCAGGCGGCCAAGGCCCGGGACATCACCCCGATCATCGGCATCGAGGCCTACCTGACCCCGGGGACCAGCCGGTTCGAGCGCCGTCGGGTCAAGTGGGGAAACGGGGGAGGTGACGACGTGTCAGGCGGCGGCGCCTATACCCACATCACGATGCTTGCCGAGACGACGGCAGGCATGCACAACTTGTTCCGGCTCTCCTCGCTCGCGTCGATGGAGGGACAGTTCTACAAGCCGCGGATGGACCGCGAGCTGCTCGAGCGCTACGGCAGGGGCATCATCGCCACGACTGGCTGCCCGTCGGGTGAGGTCCAGACCTTGCTACGGCTCGGCAGGTACGCCGACGCCGTCCAGGCCGCCGCCGACTACCGCGACATCTTCGGGCTCGGCCATTACTTCGTCGAGCTGATGGACCACGACCTTGCCATTGAGAAGCGGGTCCGCGACGACCTGCTGCGGCTGGCCAAAGAGCTCAGCCTGCCGCTGGTGGCCACCAACGACCTGCACTACACCAAGCAGGAGGACTCGATCGGCCACGACGCCCTGCTGTGCGTGCAGTCGGGGTCGACGATCAACGACGAGGGCCGATTCAAGCTCGACGGCGACGGCTACTACCTGAAGTCCCCGGCACAGATGCGGGAGCTGTTTCGTGACCTGCCCGAGGCGTGCGACAACACCTTGCTCATCGCCGAGCGCTGCGAGGTCGAGTTCGCGGTCGGCCGCAACCTGATGCCACGGTTCCCGGTGCCCAAAGGAGAGACCGAGGACACCTGGTTCGTCAGGCAGGTCGAGGAGGGTCTCGGCCGCCGCTATGCCGACGGCATCACCGACGAGATCCGCGCTCGCGCCGACCACGAGACAGCCACGATCCTCGCGATGGGCTACCCGGGCTACTTCCTGGTGACCGCCGACTTCATCAACTGGGCCAAGAGCCAGGGCATCCGCGTCGGCCCCGGCCGAGGCTCGGCGACCGGCTCCATCGTCAGCTACGCCATGGGCATCACCGAGCTCGACCCCCTCGTCCACGGGTTGCTGTTCGAGCGCTTCCTCAACCCCGAGCGCGTCTCGATGCCCGATATCGACATCGACTTCGACGAGCGCCGCCGGGGTGAGGTCATCCGTTACTGCACCGAGAAGTACGGCGACGGCCGGGTGGCCCAGATCGTTACCTACGGCACCATCAAGGCCAAGCAGGCGATCAAGGACTCGTCGCGGGTGCTCGGCTACCCGTTCGCCGTCGGTGAGCGGATCACCAAGGCCATGCCCGCCTCGGTGATGGGCAAGGACATCCCGCTGGCCAGCATCTTCGACAGCAGCCACAAGCGCTATGGAGAGGCAGGCGAGTTCCGGGCCCTCTACGACGCCGACCCCGACGTGACCAGGATCGTCGACACCGCCCGGCAGCTCGAGAACCTCAAGCGGCAGTGGAGCGTCCACGCCGCCGGGGTCATCATGTCGAGCGAGCCGCTGATCGACGTCATCCCGATGATGCGCCGTGACCAGGACGGCGCGACGATCACCCAGTTCGACTACCCGTCGTGCGAGGCCCTCGGCCTGCTCAAGATGGACTTTCTGGGGCTGCGCAACCTCACCGTCATCGACGATGCCATCCGCAACATCGGCGGCAACCGTGGCCTCACCGTCGACGTCGAGTCGCTCACGCTCGACGACGCCGCCACCTACGAGCTGTTGGGTCGCGGCGACACACTTGGTGTCTTCCAGCTCGACGGTGTGCCGATGCGGCAGCTGCTGCGGCTGATGCGGCCGGACTCCTTCGAGGACATCGCGGCGGTCCTCGCGCTCTACCGCCCGGGTCCGATGGCCGCCAACAGCCACACCAACTACGCCCTGCGCAAGAACGGCAAGCAGGCCATCACCCCCATCCACCCCGAGCTGGAGCAGCCGCTCAAGGAGATCCTCGAGCCCACACACGGCCTGATCGTCTACCAGGAGCAGGTGATGGAGATCCCGCGCAAGCTCGCGGGCTACTCCCTCGCCCAGGCCGACCTGCTTCGGCGCGCCATGGGCAAGAAGAAGCGTGAGGTCCTCGACGCGGAGTACGAGTCGTTCCGCGACGGGATGCTCGCGAACGGCTACTCCGCGGGCGCCGTCAAGACGCTCTGGGATATCCTGGTCCCGTTCAGCGACTACGCCTTCAACAAGTCGCACACCGCAGGCTACGGACTGGTCTCGTACTGGACCGCCTACCTCAAGGCAAACTTCCCGACCGAGTACATGGCGGCGCTGCTCACCAGCGTGCGGGGCGACAAGGACAAGTCAGCGGTCTACCTCAACGAGTGCCGTCGGATGGGCATCCAGGTGCTTCCTCCGGACGTCAACGAGTCCGAGGCCAACTTCACCCCCGTCGGACACGACGTCCGCTTCGGTCTGTCGGCGATCCGCAACGTCGGCAACAACGTCGTCGCCGGTCTCGTAGGAGCACGACATGAGTCCGGCAGGTTCACCGACTTCGGTGACTTCATGTCCAAGGTGCCCGTCCCCGTCTGCAACAAGCGCGTCCTCGAGTCGTTGTGCAAGGCCGGCGCGTTCGACTCGCTCGGACACACCCGCCGGGCTCTTGTCGCTGTCCACGAGGACGCAGCCGACCAGTACCTCGATCTCAAGCGCAACGAGGCGATCGGGCAGGACTCGCTGTTCGGTGAGCTCGAGGACGGCGAGTTCCTCGCGGTGTCCGTGCGGATCCCCGAACTCGACGAGTGGGACAAGAGGTCGCTGTTGGCCTACGAGCGCGACATGCTCGGGCTCTACGTCTCCGACCACCCGCTCAACGGGCTCGAGCACGTGCTGGCGCGCAGCTGCGACATCACCGTAGGGGCGTTGGTGACGGGGGAGGACCGCCCCGACGGCACCCAGGTGACGATCGCCGGGCTCATCACGTCGGTTGTCCGCAAGACCACCAAGCGCGGGGAGCTCTACGCGGTGGTGACGGTCGAGGACCTCGAGGGCGCGGTCGAGGTGATGGTCTTCCCACGCGACTACCAGCTGTCGTCGACGCTGCTCGTCGAGGACTCGGTCGTCGTCATCAAGGGTCGTGTCAGCCGTGGCCGTGACGAGGCCATGCAGCTGGCTGCCCTCGACATCACCGTCCCCGACCTGACGACAGGGGCGTCGGCTGGCCCGATCGTCATCTCGATGCCGGCGGTGCGGGTGACACCACCGATCGTCGACCAGCTCAAGGATGTGTTGGCGACCCATCCGGGGGTGGCCGACGTCCACCTGATGCTCCAGTCGGCCGGCCGGACCATGGTGATGCGGCTCGACCAGGGTCTGCGTGTCACGCCGTCCCCGGCCTTGATGGCCGACCTCAAGGCGCTGCTCGGGCCCGCCTGCCTGTCGCAGGCATCGTGATGGCGCAGAGCCTGAGATCACCGCAGCAGATGCTGACCGAGCCCGCCGGCAGCCCGCTGCATGTGCGGGCGCTGCTGGTCGGGGCGTGCGCGCTCGTCGGTGCAGTCCTGGCGCTGCCCGCCGCATGGATCTGGGTGCAGGTCGCGGACCCCCCGAGTGCCGTACTGAGTGAGACGGGTGTCTTCCTCGGTGAGGTGGAGCTCGACCGCCTGGTGGGGCTGACCTGGTGGTTCCTGGCCATCGGCCTGGCCTTCGGCGTCGTCGCCGGGCTCGCGGTCGCCTGGCGGGGCCACCGGCACGGGCTCGCCACAGTGGTAGCAGCGCTTGCGCTCACCAGCGTCGCGTCCTACCTCACCTACCGGTTCGGCCACGACCTCTTCGGCCGCGACGTCGACCAGCAGGTGCAGCAGGCGCAGGTCGGCGACCGCATCACGACCGACATGCGGATCGAGAGTCTGGTCGCCTTCCTCGGGTGGCCGGTCGGAGGACTCGTCGGCGTACTCGCCGGCGTGGCAAGCTGGCCGAAGGCCCCACGAGGTGCCCCCGGCGTCCAGTAACCTCAGCGCGAACAGTTCTCTCTCAGGGGGTCCTTGACAATGTCTGGAAACACGCCCTACCCCGGCCCAGGGCGGGGCCCGCAGCAGCCGTACGGCGCCTCCGGTCCGGGCGGTTACGGTCCGCAGGGCCCGGGCGGCTACGGTCCGCAGGGCCCGGGTGGCTACGGTCCGCAGGGTCCGGGCGGCTACGGTCCGCAGGGCCAGCAAGGTCCCGGTGGTTATGGCCCGCAGGGTCCGGGGGGCTACGGGCAGGGTCCTGGCGGTTACGGCCCTGGGGGTCCGGGAGGACCTAGCGACTACGGGCAGCCCTATCAGCAGCAACCCAAGCGCCGCGGCGCGAAGGCGCTGATCATCGGCCTGGTCGTGGCGGTTGTCGTCGCCGGCAGCGCGTTCGCGGTCTACAAGCTCGACCCCTTCAACACCTTCTCCAACGAGCCGGCGGCAGCCGTTGCCATCCCGTCGGACGCCCTCTTCTACTTCGGGGTCGACCTCGACCCGTCGGCACAGCAGAAGGTCAAGGCGGTGCAGTTCCTCAACCACTTCCCGGACTTCAAGGAGACGGTCGACGTCAGCGACGCGAACTCTGACATTCGCAAGTCGATCTTCGACAAGGCCCTCAAGGACGCGCCCTGTGACGTGTCCTTCGACAAGGACGTCGCACCGTGGCTGGGCAACAAGTTCGCCGGTGCCGGCATGCCCAGCACATCCGGCGAAGCACCCGACTTCCTCTTCGCGCTCGAGGTGACCGACGAAGGCGGCGCCAAGGCGGGCCTCGACAAGCTGGCGTCCTGCGGCGGTGGAGACAGCGAGTTCGGGCTGGCGTTCACCGGCGGCTACGCACTCGTCGCTGAGACGCAGAAGCTTGCCGACGCTTTCGCCTCCGACGTCGAGGACACGTCACTGGCCGACAACGATGACTTCATTGCTGACCTCGACTCGTTGGGAGGTGTCGGTTTCGCGACCGTGTGGGTCAATGTCGAGGAGGCCCTGAAGCTGTTCGGCCCGCCGCAGCTGGCGACGAGCGACCTCGACTTCCTGACCAGCTCCTACAAGCGCGCTGCCGCGACGGTGCGGTTCGAGAGTGACAGCGTCGAGATCGTCGCCAGCGCCTTCGGCGACTACCAGGTCATCGAGCGCGGCGACAACCTGATCGGCGACCTCCCGGAGTCCACGGCGTTCGCCGTGTCCGAGGCCGGCGGGGAGCGGCGCCTCAACGCGACGTACGACTCGGTCATCGAGGCTGCCAAGAGCTCAGGGGTCGACGTCGAGGGCCAGATCGCCGACTTCGAGGCCCAGACCGGTCTCGCCATCCCCGAGGACATCGCCACGGTGCTCGGCGAGAACATCATGTTCGCCGTCGACGCAGACGGGCTGACCGCCGATGCCCTGCAGTCGGGCGACCCCAGTCAGGTCAACGCCGGCGTCCGGTTCACCAACGACCCCGCAGAGCTCAACGCGATCTACGACAAGGTGCTCGCGCTGATCCAGGACGAGACCGGCCAGGACGTTCCGGTCTCGAAGAAGGACCTCGACGACGGACTGGTCGTGGCAACCAACGACGACTACGCCGACAAGCTTTCGCAGGGCGGAAGCCTGGGCGACAGCGACGCGTTCCAGTCCGTCACCGATGACGCGCTGAACAAGGAGTTCGTGCTCTTCTTCAACTTCGACGCCATCGAGGACCAGATCATCGGGGCGCTCGAGGCTGACGGCACGTCGAGCAACGAGATCGACAACATCCGACCGGTCCAGGCATTCGGCCTGACCTCGGAGGTTGACGGTGCCTACTCGTTGACCACGTTCCAAATGTCGGTCAACGACTGACCCAGGCGCCCCGTGCTAGTTGGGGCACCACTGGGTCCGCGCCATCGTGGTTGCGGGCAGGGAGGGCACCGCGGTGATGGCCTGCAGCTCCGAACGCATCAGGGACGTTCCCAGGCGCAGCCTGCTGACGACGTCCGGAGCCTCGAGCATGCTCTGCCGTTCGCCGAGGCCGAGCACCAGCGCAGCGGCCAACGTGTACGAGAGGTCGACCGGGTCGTCGGGCGTCTCGCCTTCGAGCACGTCGTCGCCGCGCAGCTGCTCCACCGTGTCGCGATACACGTCGAAGATGTCGCGAGCCGTCCGCGCGGCCTCGTAGGCGTCCGCGGGCGAGTCGCCGCCCGGGTCGTCAGGCAGCCACTGCACGTCAGCCCTGAGGTACTCCTCGGACGGGTCCAGGCTCTCGACGTGGAACCGTCGCCGACCGATGACCACGATTTCGAACGAGCCGTCCTCGTTGGCGGTGACCTCGGTGACGAGTGCGGCACAACCCGTTCGCTGGATCGTATGGACCCCCCGGGCACCCACCTCGTAGCCGACCTTGATCGCCACCACCCCGAACTCGCGCGAGGCGTCGGCGGGCAACGCGATCAGGTCCCGCACCAGCAGCCGGTAGCGGTCCTCGAAGATGTGCAGCGGCATCACGATCCCTGGGAACAGCACCGTGTTCAACGGGAAGAGCGGCAGCTGGTCCGACACACCGCCGAACCTAACAGGCACCCGACCGGGTCCGGCACCTCACCGCGCGGTCTGGACACGCATCGGGTGGGCGGCTGGCCGGCGCCTAGACTTGCCCCATGATTCGCCGGATCGACCTACGGGGTGCCTGCACAGACGGCCAACCCCTCGACTACGGTGCGCTCCTCCCGCGGGCCGAGTTCGACGTGGCCAGCGCCATGGAGTACGTCCGCCCGATCTGTGAGGCGGTTCGGCAACACGGTCATGACGAGCTGGTGAGGCAGGCCGCCAGGTTCGACGGCGTCGAGATCGACCGGGTTCGCGTCCCTGCTGAGGCGTTGAGCGCCGCACTGGCGGAGCTCGAGGCGGACCTGCGCACCAGCCTCGAGGAGTCGATCGCCCGGTTGCGCCTCACCTGCGTCGCCGAGCTGCCGGCCGACGTCGTCACCGAGGTGAGCGCGGGCGCCCTCGTCACTCAGCGCAACGTGTCGGTGGGTCGGGTCGGGCTCTACGTGCCGGCGCAGACGGCACCGCTCGTCTCGTCTGTGCTGATGAACGTCGTGCCCGCTCAGGTCGCCGGCGTTGCCTCACTCGCGCTCGCGAGCCCGGCGCAGAAGGAGTACGGCGGCCTCCCGCACCCGACGATCCTTGCTGCCTGCGCGCTGCTGGGCGTCGACGAGGTGTACGCCGCCGGTGGCGCGGCCGCCATCGCGATGTTCGCGTACGGGTACCGCCACGACGGCGACGTCTGTGCCCCTGTGGACCTCGTCACCGGTCCCGCGAACGTCTATGGCGTGGCCGCGAAACGGCTGCTGCGCGGCGTGGTCGGCATCGACTCCGAGGCGGGGCCGACCGAGATCGCCATCCTGGCCGACGCCAGCGCCGACCCGGCGTACATTGCAGCCGACCTCATCAGCCAGGCCGAGCACGACGTGCTCGCAGCCGCTGTCCTCGTCACCGACTCCCTGCAGCTGGCCGAGGCCGTGCTCGAGGCGCTCGACGTGCGTGTCGCGGCCACGAAGCACAGTGAACGTGTCACGGCGTCGCTTCGCGGTCGGCAGTCCGCGGTCGTCCTCGTCGACGACCTCGACCAGGGTGAGGTCGTCGTCAACGCGTACGCCGCCGAACACCTCGAGATCCACACCGTCGACGCGGCCGAGCGTGCGGCGCGGATCCGCAACGCCGGCGCCGTGTTCGTCGGCGCCTTCACACCGGTCGCGCTGGGTGACTACTGCGCCGGGTCCAACCATGTCTTGCCGACGGGCGGGTGCGCCTGCCACTCCTCGGGTCTGTCGGTGCGGGCGTTCCTCAAGACGGTGCAGGTCGTCGACTACTCGCAAGCGGCCCTCGACGACGTTGCCCGCGACGTGGTCACGCTCGCCGAGGCCGAGGACCTGCCCGCGCACGCGGACGCCATCTCGGTACGGCTGGAACCGCGATGAGCCGCGACGCGCTCCGGCTGCCGGTGCGCGCCGAGCTTGCCGCCGAGCGTCCTTACGGGGCGCCCCAGCTCGACGTGCCGGTGCTGCTCAACGTCAACGAGAACCCCTACCCACCGACCACGGAGGTGGTCGACGCGATGGCGGCGGCCGTTCGCGAGGTCGCCGTAGGGCTCAACCGCTATCCGGACCGCGACGCCACGGCGCTGCGACGGGACTTGGCCGACTATCTGGGCCACGGGCTGAGCGCCGACCAGGTCTGGGCGGCCAACGGTTCCAACGAGGTGATGGTGCAGGTGCTCCAGGCGTTCGGGGGACCGGGACGCACGGTGCTGACGTTCGGCCCGACGTACTCGATGTACCCGCAGTATGCCCGCGACACCGCGACCCGCCTGGTGACGCTGCCACGCGAGGAAGACTTCACGGTCGCATCCGAGGCCGCGACGGCGGCGGTGGCTGCGGAACGGCCCCACGTCGTCGTACTGGCCTCACCCAACAACCCCACCGGCGCGGCGCTGCCGCTGGAGACCATCGCGCGGATCTGCGACGTTACCCGCAACGCGCAGGCCGTGGTGGTCGTGGATGAGGCGTACGCCGAGTTCAGGCGGGCGGGTACGCCGTCGGCGCTGTCCTTGCTCGCCGACTACCCGCACCTGGCGGTGACACGCACCATGTCCAAGGCGTTCGCACTTGCCGGCGGGCGGCTCGGATACCTGGCGTCCAGCCGCGAGTTCGTCGACGCGCTGCAGGTCGTCAGGCTGCCCTATCACCTGTCCAGCGTGACGCAGGCGGTGGCGCGGGTGGCGCTGGCGCACCGCGACACGATGCTGGCCCGGGTCCAGGAGCTGCGAACCGAACGCGACGTGACCACCGGCTGGCTCCGCGAGCAGGGTCTGACGGTTGCCGACAGCGACGCCAACTTCGTGCTGTTCGGGAGGTTCGCCGACCGGCACCGGGTGTGGCAGGAGCTCGTGTGGCGAGGTGTGCTGATCCGCGAGACCGGACCGGACGGGTGGCTGCGGGTGTCGATCGGCAGCGCGGACGAGATGATGGCGTTCAAACGAGCCCTCGGCGAGGTGCTGCCGCAGGCGCAGAGGCTGCAGGAGGCAACCTGATGTCACGAACGGCAAGGGTCGAGCGCGCCACCAAGGAGTCCAAGGTCGTCGTCGAGGTCGGCCTCGACGGCAGCGGTCGCTCGGACGTCCACACGGGCGTGCCGTTCTACGACCACATGCTCACCGCCCTGTCGCGGCACTCGCTGATCGACCTCACCGTCCAGGCAGACGGTGACATCGATGTCGACAGCCACCACACCGTCGAAGACGTCGCGATCGCGCTCGGCGACGCCCTGCAGCAGGCCCTGGGCGACAAGTCAGGCATCCGCCGGTTCGGCGACGCGCTCGTCCCGCTCGACGAGGCGCTCGTGCAGTGTGCCGTGGACGTGTCCGGTCGCCCCTACTGCTCCCACACCGGAGAGCCGCAGGGGCAGGTCTACGCATCCATCGGCACTCCCGCCTACACGGGCTCGCTGACGCGGCACGTGTTCGAAACCCTCGCAGCGCACGCGTCGATCGCGCTGCACGTGCGCGTGCTCGCCGGTCGCGACCCCCACCACCTGGTGGAGGCCCAGTTCAAGGCGCTGGCCCGGGCCCTGCGCGATGCGGTCGCCCTCGACCCGCGCGAGACGTCCGTGCCCAGCACGAAGGGTCGTCTGTGACCGCACGCGTCGTGCTGCTCGACTACGGGTCGGGCAACCTGCGGTCGGCCGAGCGTGCGCTCACCCGGGCCGGCGCGGACGTCACGGTCACGTCGGACCAGGCCGAAGCGTTGGCCGCCGACGGCCTCGTCGTACCCGGCGTCGGGGCTTTCGCCGCGTGCATGCAGAGCTTGCGGGCATGTCGCGGCCCGGAGACGATCGGTCGCCGGCTCGCAGGCGGCCGGCCGGTTCTCGGGATCTGCGTAGGGCACCAGGTGATGTTCGAGCGCGGGGTGGAGCACAGCGTCCCGACCGACGGTTGCGGCGAATGGCCCGGCACGGTGGAGCGTCTCGAGACCACGGTCCTCCCGCACATCGGCTGGAACACCGTGGACGCAGCGGACGGCTCGCAGCTGTTCGCCGGCGTGGGGGACGAGCGCTTCTACTTCGTGCACTCCTACGCCGTCCGACGCTGGCAGCTCGTCACCGAGGGCCGCACCCGGCCGCCGCTCGTGTCGTGGACGACGCACGAGTCCGACCGGTTCGTCGCGGCCGTCGAGAACGGACCGTTGTGGGCGACACAGTTCCACCCGGAAAAGTCCGGAGATGCTGGAGCCGAAGTGCTGCGCAACTGGGTCCAACAGTTATGAACACGGCCGTGAAAGAGAATGCAGGCGCGAACCTCACCGTCCGGATGATCACCGCTCTTGGGTGCGTCCTGACGCTTGCCGGATGTGCCGGACAAGACGACCTCGGCTCGGACACCCGTGTCGCCGGCGAGACGACAAGCACAGGCACCGGTAGTCAGCAGTCCGAGACGACGCCGACGTCAGGTGGCACCGCCACGACGCCACCTGACACGACCGCAGGCAAGAAGGCGACATCGGTCACGATCCGTATCACCGGGGGTCTTCGTGGGGACGACCAGCGCAGGGTGTACGCCGAGGGTGCTCCACCTCCACCGCGCCACACCCGCGCGGACATCGCCCAGATGCTCGAGGCGGCGTCAGCTCCGGAGCTGATCGCTGTCAAGCTGACCAAGGTGCCGCCGCAGTCCTGCTGTGACAAGCAGACGTATGTCGTGACCGTGCGCTACGACGACGCGAGCCAGCGCACCTACACCTCTCTCGACGGGCTCGAGCAGCCGAGGGTCTTCGAGAAGTTTCTGGGGATGCTATGACGCCCAAGCGCCGCAAATGTTCGCGGCTCGATGTGCGGTGAGCAAGGAACGAGCCCGCCGACGCGCCGCGCGCGAGGCGGACTCCGCCCGCAAGGCTGAGGAACGTGCGCGTCAGCAGGCCGCCACGAGTCGGCGGCAGGCGCGTCGAACCCAGCTGGCCAAGGTCGTGCCCTCGCGGCGACAGCCAGGTGGTGCCGGGCTGCTCGCTGCCAAGCGGCGACGCACGTTGGGCCTGGTTCTGTTCGCGTTCTTCGTCGTGCAGTTCCTCACCTGGGTGTCGACGCCCGACTGGGGTCTGCGCGGTGCAGTGCTGCTCGTCAGTGTCTTCGCGTTTCCGCTGCTGGCCGTGCTGCTGACCTGACTGCGCCTGCTGCGCCGTCGTCCTAGGTGTCCCGGGGCGAGGCTGCCAGGCCGGCGGGGACGGTGGCCAGGTAGACCGTGTTGGTCGCCTGGCGCCCCTGGAGCGGGTTGGGGAAGGTGACGACCTCTGCCCTCACGTCCAGCAGGACCTCCGCAAGCACCCGCTGGTAGTCCACATCCGGCGGGTCGTTGGACCACAAGGCGAACGTGCCGCCCGGGTGAAGGTGACGGGCCAGACGGAGCGTGCCAGCCGCTGTGTAGAAGCCGGCGTGACTGGGATGGAGCAGGTGCCGTGGGGAGTGGTCGATGTCGACGATGACGGCATGGAAGCGTCGACCGGGCGTCTTCGGATCGAGACCCGGAATGCCGGAGACCATTGCGAAGAAGTCGGCGTGAACCAGTTGGCACCGGGGGTCCGACGTCAACGTGGCCGCAGCGGGGACCAGCATGCTCCGGTGCCACTCGATGACCTCCCCGAGTGCCTCGACAACCAGCAACGAACCGACCCTTCGGTCCTCGAGCACCGCCTGCGCCGTGTAGCCGAGGCCCAGCCCGCCGACGGCCACGTCCAGATCGGCTCCCGGGAGGCCGGCCAGCGCCAGCCGCGCGACCTCCACCTCGGCCACGGTGAACAGGCTGGACATCAGGTAGTCGTCATCGAGCTTGACCTCATAGACGTCCTGTCCGGACGCGGCATCGCGTCGACGCCGCAGGCTGATGGCACCTAAGGGCGTCTGCCGCCAGTCGAGCTCTTCCAGGCGAACTCGCACGCGTCTCTCCGCTCTCGAACTGCCTCGGTCCTCATATCATGCCCGGCTTCCGAGTGCTGGGCGTCGTGTCCGCCGGACGCGGCGATCCGTAGGGTTGCGGCCATGACGCCGCTCGAGCTGTTGCCCGCTGTCGACGTGTCCGAGGGCAAAGCCGTCCAGCTGGTTCAAGGCGTCGCCGGCACCGAACGGGTCTTCGGCGACCCGGTGGAGGCGGCGCTGAGGTGGCAGTCGGCCGGCGCAACCTGGGTACACCTGGTCGACCTCGATGCCGCATTCGGGCGCGGCCAGAACCGCGACCTGCTCGCCGAGGTCGTCCGCGCCCTCGACATCGACGTAGAGATGTCGGGAGGGATCCGCGACGACGCGAGCCTCGAGTCGGCACTGGGCACCGGCTGCCGGCGAGTCAACATCGGTACGGCGGCGCTGGAGGACACGGCGTGGTGCGCCCGCGTCATCGGCGACCACGGGGACCGGGTGGCGATCGGCCTCGACGTGCGTGGCACCACGCTCGCTGCCCGCGGCTGGACGCGTGACGGCGGCCAGCTCTACGACGTCATCGCGAGGCTCGAGGCCGACGGCTGTGCGCGCTACGTGGTGACCGACGTGAACCGCGACGGCACGCTGCAGGGCCCGAACCTCGCACTGCTGGGCGACGTGTGCAGCCGCACCCGGGCACCGGTGGTGGCCTCCGGTGGGGTCTCCACGATCGACGACCTGGTGGCGATCGCCGGCCTGGTCGACGCCGGCGTCGAGGGAGCGATCATCGGCACCGCGCTTTACACGGACGCGTTCACGCTCGAGGACGCGCTGACCGCTGTCGCAGCAGCCCAGCCAGGGTCGGATCGGTGACGGTCGCCATCCGCGTCATCGCCTGTCTCGACGTCGACGACGGTCGAGTCGTCAAGGGCGTCAACTTCGAGGGCATGCGCGACGTCGGCGACCCGGTCGACCTCGCCAGACGCTACGACGTCGAAGGTGTGGACGAGCTCACTTTCCTGGACATCACCGCGTCGAGCGACCGGCGTGAGACCGTCCTCGACGTCGTCCGGCGCACCGCCGAGCAGGTGTTCATCCCGCTCACCGTCGGCGGTGGCGTGCGCAGTGTCGCTGATGTCGACACCCTGCTACGGGCGGGTGCCGACAAGGTGGCCGTCAACACCGCCGCCGTCGAGCGGCCCGAGCTGATCGCCGAGATCGCGAACCGCTTCGGCAGCCAGGTGCTGGTCCTGAGCGTGGACGCTCGCCGCGAGCACGGACCACCCTCGGGCTTCGAGGTCACGACCCACGGCGGCCGCGCCCGCACGGGCATCGACGCCGTCGGCTGGGCACATCGAGGCGTCGACCACGGTGTCGGTGAGATCCTCCTGAACGCAATGGACGCCGACGGAACCCAGCACGGATTCGACATCGAGCTGATCGAGGCCGTGCGGCGGGAGGTCACCGTCCCGTTGGTTGCCAGCGGCGGGGCAGGCGGGCCCGCGCACTTCACTGCCGCGGTCACCGCCGGTGCGGACGCCGTCCTCGCCGCCAGCGTCTTCCATTTCGGTCACGTGTCGATCAGCGAGGTGAAGTCACGGCTGGCAGCAGCGGGCCATCCGGTCCGCTGACTCACGCTCAGGCGCTGACCCGCTCGGCCTGCAGCTTCTCCCGGGCGATGCGGGGTGCGCGACAATGACGTGGTGCCCCTACCCACGTCACGCAGGCTCGACTCCACCACGCTCGACACCGTCACCTACGACGATCACGGTCTGGTGCCCGCGGTGGTGCAAGAGACCACCAGCCGCGATGTCTTGATGCTGGCATGGATGGACGCCGAGGCGCTGCGGCGCACGCTCGAGACGCACCGGGCGACGTACTGGAGCCGCAGTCGGCAGTCCCACTGGGTCAAGGGCGAGACCTCCGGCAACACCCAGCACGTGCGTGATGTCTTGTTGGACTGTGACGGCGATACCGTGCTGCTGCTGGTCGACCAGACCGGCCCTGCCTGCCACACCGGTGCGCTCACCTGCTTCACCGTCTCGCCGTGAACCTCGAGGACCACCACCTCCACTCGCCGCCTTACCCGGTGACAATGGAGGCGTGAGCTCCCCTTCCCGTCGCATCCGGTATGGACCGACGCTCGTCGTCGGGCTGGGAGCAGCAACCGCAGCGACCGTGGCCGTCTCGCGCCCCTGGGTGGAGGCGTCGGTCCACCAGCGTGGCGTCCCCACCATCGAGGCGAGCGCCAGCGGCGCCGACATCGTCCCACTGGCCGGGGCTCTCGGTGTCGTCGTGCTCGCCGCGTTCGGCGCCGTCGTCGCGACGCGCGGCCTCGTGAGGCGAGCGCTGGGCGTGCTCATCATGGTCGCGGCGGCCAGCATCGTGGCTGCCGCGCTCAGCACCGGCTCCGCGGGGTCACAGCTGGAGGCGGAGCTGACCGCGAAGGGATGGTCAGGCGGCTCCTACAGCACAGCCGACCAGCCCTGGCGCTGGGTGGCACTCGCCGCAGCGGTCCTCTGCGTCGTCGCCGGAGCGGCCGTGGCGGCGTACGGTCCCGGCTGGGCGACCATGGGTCCGCGCTACGACGCGCCGACCACCGCCGCCGAGTCGCCGGAGCCGGCACGGGGGGCGGAGGAGATGAGCGAGGCGGACGTCTGGCGTGAGATCGACCGCGGCCGCGACCCCACGCAGTCGCCGTGACCGCGGCAGGTCACAATAAGGACCGACGAGAGGAGCCCGCCGGATGGCCCACCATGGATCCAGTCCCGCAGCCTGGACGGCAGTCACGATCTGTCTGCTCGGCTTCTGTGTCGGGGCGGTCGGTCTCGTGATCGACAACTGGGTGACGTTCTGGGTCGGAGCCGCGCTCATCCTCGTCTCGGCCATCGTCGGGAAGATCATGCTGGCGATGGGGCTGGGTGGACGGTAGTGAGATCCGTCCTCGACGAGATCATGGTCGGTGTCCGCGAGGATCTCGCCACCCGGCAGTCCGTCGTCAGCATCGATGACCTGAAGGAAGCCGCCTCGCGGCGCGACCCGGCCATCGACCCGATGCCCCGCTTCCGCGGCGAGGGGGTGTCGGTCATTGCCGAGGTGAAGCGTTCCAGCCCCAGCAAGGGCGCCCTCGCTCCGATCGCCGACCCTGCCGCACTTGCGGCGGAGTACGAGTCCGGAGGGGCAGCGACGATCAGTGTCCTCACCGAGGGACGCCGCTTCGGGGGAACGCTCGACGACCTGCGCGCCGTCCGCTCCGCGGTCGACATCCCGGTGCTGCGCAAGGACTTCATCGCGACCAGCTACCAGCTGTGGGAGGCGCGGGCGGCCGGGGCCGATCTCGCCCTGCTGATCGTGGCAGCCCTCGACGACAACGAGCTCGGCTGTCTGGTCGACCGCGCGAGGTCGATCGGGCTCACCCCGCTCGTCGAGGTGCACGACGAGCCCGAGGTCATCCGGGCGCTGAGCGCCGGCGCGGACCTCGTCGGCGTCAACGCCCGCAACCTCAACACGCTCGAGGTGGACCGTGGCACGTTCGCGCGGCTCGCCCCACTGCTGCCCGCCAACGTCGTGCGGGTAGCGGAGTCGGGCGTCAGGGGACCGCACGACGTCCTCGAGTACGCCCAGCTCGGCGCGGACGTCGTGCTGGTGGGCGAGGCCCTGGTGACCGGCAAGGATCCACGCACCACGGTCGCCGACCTGGTCGCTGCCGGGGCGCACCCGGCGCTCAGACAAAGGCGCTGAACTGCGATGAGCCCTCTCCCGGACGAGCGCGGCCACTTCGGTCGCTTCGGCGGCCGTTTCATGCCCGAGGCCCTGATCGGCCCCCTCGACGAGCTCGAGCAGGCCTGGCAGGACGCGATGGCCGACGACGCCTTCGTCGCCGACTTCGAGCGACTGCTGCGCGAGTACGCCGGCGTACCCAGCCTTCTCTACGACGCCACCCGGTTCAGCGAGGTCGTCGGGGCCCGCGTGCTGCTGAAGCGGGAGGATCTCAACCACACCGGCGCGCACAAGATCCGCAACGTGCTGGGTCAGGCGCTGCTCACCCAGCGGATGGGCAAGCGGCGGGTGATCGCCGAGACCGGTGCAGGTCAGCACGGCGTCGCCGCCGCCACCGCGGCGGCCTACCTCGGCCTCGAGTGCCGTGTCTACATGGGGGAGGTCGACACCGAGCGGCAAGCGCTCAACGTGGCGCGGATGAAGATGCTCGGTGCGGAGGTGGTCTCGGTGACCTCCGGCAGCCGCACGCTGAAGGACGCCATCAACGAGGCGATCCGGGAGTGGGTCGCGACGGTCGACCACACGGCGTACCTGTTCGGCACCGCAGCCGGCCCACACCCGTTCCCGGCGATGGTCAGAAGCTTCACCCGCGGCATCGGCGACGAGACACGGGCCCAGTGCCTGGAGCTGTTCGGCCGGCTCCCTGACGCGGCACTCGCCTGCGTCGGGGGCGGTTCAAACGCCATCGGTATGTTCACGGCCTTCATCGATGATCCGAACGTCCGGCTCTACGGGTTCGAGCCTGGCGGCGAAGGCTTCGAGACCGGCCGCCATGCCGCCACGATCACCGCCGGGGCGGTCGGCGTCCTGCACGGCACCCGCTCGTTCCTGCTGCAGGACGACGAGGGCCAGACGTTGGAGTCGCACTCGATCTCCGCCGGGCTCGACTACCCGGGGGTCGGTCCGGAGCACGCCTGGCTGGCCGAGACCGGCCGCGCCACGTACCGCCCGATCACCGACGCGCAGGCGATGGACGCGATGGTGGTGTTGGCGAAGACCGAGGGGATCATCCCGGCCATCGAGAGCGCGCACGCGCTCGCGGGTGCCTACGACGTCGCCCGCGAGCTCGGTCCCGACGCGACGCTCGCGATCTGCCTGTCCGGGCGCGGTGACAAGGACATGGTCACCGCCGCGACATGGTTCGACCTCGTCGAGGTTGCCGATGTGGTGGACGACGTCGTCGACGACGCGGTGGACGACACGGCCGTGGACCCGCGGTGACGGCAGGTGTCGCGCCGGTGCTGGCGCGTACGCGCGGCGAGGGGCGCGCCGCGCTCGTCGGCTACCTCCCGGCCGGCTTCCCGACCGTGGACGCCTCGGTCGACCTGATCAGGGCCATGGTGGACGGCGGCGTCGACCTGGTCGAGGTGGGGCTGCCGTACTCCGACCCGGTGATGGACGGCCCGACGATCCAGGCAGCTGCCGACGCCGCGCTCAAGGGCGGCACCCGGATCGATGACGTGTTCAGGGTCGTGGAGGCGGCCGCCGCGCTGGTCCCGACCCTCGTGATGACCTACTGGAACCCCGTCGAGCGCTACGGCGTCGACCGCTTCACCGCCCGGCTACGTGAGGCCGGAGGCGCGGGACTGATCACCCCTGACCTCATCCCGGACGAGGCGGCGGAGTGGATCGCCGCTGCCGACGAGCATCACCTCGACAAGGTCTTCCTCGTCGCCCCGTCCTCCACCCAGGCGCGGCTCGAGATGACCGCCGCACACTGCCGCGGCTTCGTCTACGCCACCGCCGTGATGGGTGTCACCGGTGCCCGCGAGCAGGCGAGCAGCGCGGCGCCCGAGCTCGTCAGGCGGACCCGTGCGGTGACCGCCCTCCCCATCGGGGTGGGTCTCGGGGTGTCCAATGGGCAACAGGCCGCAGCGGTCGCACACTACGCCGACGCCGTCATCGTCGGCAGCGCCTTGGTGCGGGCCGCGATCGAGGCCGACGACCCCGCCGGCGCGGTCGCCGCCGTCGCCGATCTGACCCGTGACCTGGCGCGCGGCGTGCACGGGGAACTTTGAGCCGTTGGATCGGGTTGTACTGACCGATGCCCCCCCGCCTCCGCGCCGCCCCTGTGCTGGCTGTTGTCAGCAGCACGCTCTTGCTGGCTGCCTGCGGTGGCGGCAACACCGATCAACCGCAACCGGACAACCCCGGCGGCGTTCTCATCTCCGGTGTCGACGAGGGTCGGTTCAAGGGCGCCGAGCCCGCCACCCCGTACGACATGCCCGACGTCACTCTCACCGCCACCAACGGCCGCGACTTCAACCTCATCTCCGACACGGCGTACCCGGTGACGCTCGTCTTCTACGGCTATACGCACTGCCCGGACATCTGCCCCCTCGTGATGAGCGACATCACCTCGGCGATGGTGCAGCTTCCGGACGAGGTGCGGGGTGACACCCAACTGGTCTTCATCACCACCGATCCCGCCCGCGACACACCGCAGGTGCTGCGCGACTACCTCGACCGTTTCAACAGCGAGTTCGTCGGGCTCACCGGCGACCTCGACCTGATCGTGCGAGCAGCCGACGACATGGGCGTCGCGATCGAGGGCAAGAAGTCCCTCCCGAGCGGCGGGTACGACGTCGGCCACGGCGCGCAGGTCATCGCCTTCAAAGGCGACGAGGCGCCGGTGCTGTGGACCCCGGGGACGTCGGTCGGCGACATCGTGGACGACATCACCGCGCTGGCCGGGCCGTGACCCCACCTCGGGCGCGGGGTAGGTTGCAGGCGCTATGACTACGCTTGCCTTCCTCCCCAGTCCGAGCCAGGGGGTCTGGCACCTGGGTCCGCTGCCGATCCGCGGCTACGCGCTGTGCATCATCCTCGGCATCGTCGTGGCCGTGTGGGTAGGCGACCGACGGTGGGTGAGGCGAGGCGGCACCCCCGGCGCCGTCGGCGACGTGGCTATCTGGGCCGTTCCGTTCGGCCTGGTGGGGGGACGGCTCTACCACGTCCTCACTGACCCCGAGCTGTACTTCGGGGCGGACAAGAACCCCGTCACGGCGCTCTACATCTGGCGCGGCGGCCTCGGCATCTGGGGGGCGATCGCGCTGGGCGCGCTGGGCGCCTACATCGGCTGTCGCCTCCGGGGCCTGGACTTCCGGGCGTACGCCGACGCGCTGGCCCCCGGGATCGTGCTCGCCCAGGCGATCGGCCGGTGGGGGAACTGGTTCAACCAGGAGCTGTACGGGAAACCCACCACGCTGCCGTGGGGGTTGGAGATCGACGCCGAGCACCGTGGCCAGCTGCCCGTCTCGATGCAGGACGAGCAGACGTTCCATCCGACGTTCCTCTACGAGTCGCTGTGGTGCCTGGGCGTCGCAGCGCTGGTGGTCTGGGCCGAGCGCCGCTACCGGCTGGGGTACGGCCGGGCCTTCGCCCTCTACGTGATGGCCTACACGGTCGGCCGCGGCTGGATCGAGTACCTGCGTGTCGACACGGCCAACTCCTTCTTCGGTGTCCGGCTCAACGTGTTCACGTCCATCGTGGTGTTCGTGTTCGCGGCGGCATACTTCGTCATTGTGGGCAGGCGCCACCCCGGCGCCGAGGAGGACATCGAGCGGCGTCGCGACGACGACGAACCCGACCAGGTCGTCGACGACGAAGCCCGCCCGGCGGCGTCGGCCCCCGACGCGGACGACGACGTGGACGACGACGCGGGCGGCGAGACGGCACACGCTGCCGGGGCCGACGTCGACGTGCCTCCGGAGAAGCCGGCGCCACCCGGTCCTCGGACTTAGGCAGACCTGAGCCGTCGCCGTCAGCCGGCGCCGACGACAATGGGGTCATGGATGAACATCCTGCGACCGCGGCGAACGAGCAGACGGTCAACCACGAGCACCCGAACGTGTCGGGTGGCTGGCTACGGCCGGCCGTCTTCGGCGCCATGGACGGCCTGGTGTCCAACTTCGCCCTTATCGCCGGCGTCGTCGGCGGCACCGAGGGTGGGCACTCCGACACCGTCGTGCTGGCGGGGCTCGCCGGCCTCGCCGCAGGCGCCTTCTCGATGGCCGCGGGGGAGTACACCTCGGTCGCCAGCCAGGCCGAGTACACCGCGAAGGAGATCGAGATCGAGCGCCGCGAGATTCTGGCGAGCCCGCTGGCCGAGCAGGCCGAGCTCGCGCAGATGTACGTCGACCGGGGGATCGACCGCTTGCTTGCCGACCAGGTGGCCGCCCAGGTGCACTCCGACCCGCGCCTCGCGGTGCAGGTGCATGCCCGCGAGGAGCTCGGCGTCGACCCTGACAACCTGCCGTCTCCGGTGGTGGCCGCCGTCTCCTCCTTCATCTCGTTCGCGATCGGGGCGGCTCTTCCCGTGCTGCCGTACGTGCTCGGTGCGGACACGATCTGGCCGGCGCTGCTTGTGAGCCTCGTGGGCCTGTTCGCCTGCGGCGCCGTGGTGTCCGCGGTGACGACGCGCACGTGGTGGTACGGCGGGATCCGCCAGATGGTGTTGGGTGGTCTGGCAGCCGGGGTGACGTTCTTCATCGGAAGCCTCGTCGGGGCAAGTCTCGGCTGACCGGAGCCGAGCGGGCCGCGCTGTGCCACGATGGCGGCCATGGCATCTGGATGGTTCTCGTTCGACCGATGGGACGAACGCGCAGGCGACGGGATCGAGGCGCTGCTACGGCGCCATCACCGGCGGCGGCTGAGCCGCCTCGGCTGGCGGCAGACGCTCGACAACCCGACCGACGGCTCGTGGTGGTCGCCTCGGGCACGAGTGCGCAGCGGCAACCACGTCGAGGTGCTGATTGACGGTGCCTCGGCGTTGGCCGCGATGGAGCAGGCGATCAGCGAGGCCCAGAAGTCGGTTCACATCGCCGGTTGGCATGCCAGCCCCGACTTCAAGCTGACCCGCGGACCGGAGGCGCCGCAGCTGCGCGACCTGCTCGCCGATGTCGCCCAACGCGTCCCCGTACGCCTGCTGCTCTGGGCCGGCCCGCCCATGCCCGCCTTCGAGCCCACTCGACGGATGGTGCGGCAGGCCCGGGAGGAGTTCGTCCGAGACAGCCGACTGCAGTGCGCGCTGGACGGTCGAGAGCGCACCTTGCACTGCCACCACGAGAAGATCATGGTCATCGACGGCGACTTGGCGTTCGTGGGCGGCATCGACTTCACCGCCCTGCAAGGTGACCGGCACGACGAGCCGGTCCACCCGCCCAGAGGGCCGCTCGGCTGGCACGACGCCGCCGTACGCCTGCGGGGCCCGGCGGTCGCCGACGTGGCTGACCACTTCGACAAGCGCTGGCGCGAGGTGACCGGGGAGCAGCTCCCTGCGGCGGTGGAGCCGCCCGCGGCGGGGGAGTCGGAGGTGCAGGTCCTGCGCACGGTGCCCGAGAAGACCTACGACTTCTCGCCCCGCGGCGAGTTCACCATCCTGGACGCCTACCTGCGGGTGCTGCGGCTGGCTGAGCGGTTCATCTATCTCGAGAACCAGTTCCTGTGGTCGCCAGAGGTGGTGGACGTGCTGGCGGAGCGGCTCGAGAACCCGCCTTGCGACGACTTCAGGGTGGTGCTGGTGCTTCCCACCAAGCCGAGCAACGGTGCGGACACGACACGCGGCCAGCTGGGGCGGCTCACCGATGCCGACGGCGGCTCCGGTCGGCTCCTTGCCACCACGATCAGCGCGAACGGAGACGATGAACAGGCGTCGGTGTACGTCCACGCCAAGATCGCGATCATCGACGACCGGTGGCTGACGATCGGGTCAGCGAACCTCAATGAGCACTCGCTGTTCAACGACACCGAGATGAACGTCTCCACGTGTGACGCCGCGCTGGCACGCTCCACCCGGCTGCGGCTCTGGGCGGAGCACACCGAGCAGCCGATCGAGGCGATCGACAAGGAGCCATCCGTCGTCATCGACGAGATCTGGCGCCCGACCGCTGAGGAGCAGGCGCGCCGTGACGACGCCGGTCTGCCCCGCACGCACCGGCTGACGCTGCTGCCGAGCGTGTCCCGACGCACCCACCGCCTGGAGGGACCGATGCGTGGCCTGCTGGTGGACGGCTGACGTTGGCCGGTCCCCGAGCCCGGCGCCCGGGTGACGCGTCTCAGATACAGGGGTGATGGCCGACCGTCCGGCTGCGCCTCGTGTAGTCTCACCGCAACATCAGGGCCAACGTCGTCCCGCTTCCAGCACACCTCCATCGACCTCGGTGATGGACGACGACGGGAGACGTGCCATGCGAGCGGTCCCGCCGCCCCAGGGCCTCTACGACGGTCTGCACGAGCACGACGCCTGCGGGGTCGCGTTCGTGGCGACTCTCACCGGCGTCGCCTCTCACGACATCGTCGTCAAGGCTCTTACCGCGCTTCGTAACCTCGACCACCGGGGGGCCTCCGGTGCGGAGCCGGACTCCGGTGACGGCGCCGGCATCACGCTCCAGGTACCCGACGCGTTCCTGCGCGACGTCTGCGGGTTCGACCTCCCGCCGATCGCCAGCTACGCAGTGGGGACCGCGTTCCTGCCCGGTGATGGCGAGGAGATGACCAAGACCAAGGCACACATCGCCGACCTGGCCGCTGAAGAAGGACTCAAGGTCGTCGGTTGGCGGCCGGTCCCCACCGAGCCCGGCTCGCTCGGCGCGACTGCCAAGGGCTGTATGCCGTCGTTCGAGCAGCTGGTCGTGGCGGGTCAGTCCGGACGTGTGGTCGGCATGGCCCTGGAGCGGATGGCATTCGTCCTCCGCAAGCGGGCTGAGCACGACACCGGCGTCTACTTCCCGTCCTTGTCCTCGCGGACCCTGTGCTATAAGGGGATGCTCACCACCGGACAGCTCGACACGTTCTTCCCCGATCTGCGAGACGAGCGGATGGCCTCCGCGCTGGCCGTGGTGCACTCGCGGTTCTCGACCAACACGTTCCCGTCCTGGCCGCTGGCTCACCCCTACCGCTTCGTCGCCCACAACGGTGAGATCAACACCGTCAAGGGAAACCGCAACTGGATGCGCGCCCGCGAGGAGATGATCGCCAGCGACCTCTTCAGCGGCGGGGCCGGCGAGCTGAGTCGTATCTTCCCGATCTGCACTCCTGACGCGTCGGACTCGGCATCCTTCGACGAGGCGCTCGAGCTGCTGCACCTCGGCGGCAGGTCGCTGCCGCATGCGGTGCTGATGATGATCCCGGAGGCGTGGGAGAACCATGCCGAGATGAGCTCGTCGCGGCGTGCGTTCTATGAGTTCCACTCGATGCTGATGGAGCCGTGGGACGGGCCCGCATGCGTCGTGTTCACCGACGGCACGCAGATCGGAGCGGTGCTGGACCGCAACGGGCTGCGCCCCTCTCGCTACTGGGTCACCGAGGACGGACTTGTCGTGCTCGCCTCCGAGGTCGGTGTCCTCGACCTCGAGCCGCACTCGGTCGTCCGGAAGGGGCGGCTTCAGCCGGGCCGGATGTTCCTCGTCGACCTCGATGAGCACCGGATCGTCGAGGACGACGAGGTCAAGGATCAGCTCGCGAGAGAGGCGCCGTACGCCGAGTGGCTGCATGCCGGGCTGATCCGCCTGGAGGACCTGCCCTCGCGTGAGCACATCGTGCACACGCATGCCTCGGTGACCCGGCGGCAGCAGGTCTTCGGCTACACGGAGGAGGAGCTGCGGGTGTTGGTGGCGCCGATGGCCCGCAGCGGGGCCGAACCGATCGGCTCGATGGGCACCGACAGCCCGATCGCGGCACTTTCGGCGCGACCGCGACTGGTCTTCGACTACTTCAGCCAGCTGTTCGCCCAGGTCACCAACCCGCCGCTCGACGCCATCCGCGAAGAGCTCGTCACCTCCCTCGCCGGCACGATCGGGCCGGAGGGCAACCTGCTGGAGCCTGGACCGGCCTCCTGCCGGCAGGTGGTGCTGCCGTTCCCCGTCATCGACAACGACCAGCTGGCGAAGATCATCCACATCAACCACGACGGTGACCTGCCTGGCTACGGGACTCACGTCGTGCGCGGCCTCTACGACGTCGAGGGCGGTGGCGTCGCGCTGGCCCGACGGCTCGACCTCATCTGTGCCGAGGTCTCCGAGGCGATCGCCGGCGGCGCCCGCATCATCGTGCTGTCCGACCGGCACGCGACGGCCGACCAGGCGCCCATTCCGTCGCTGCTGCTGACCGGCGCAGTGCACCACCACCTGGTCCGGGAGAAGACCCGCACGCAGGTCGGTCTGGTCCTCGAGGCAGGAGACGTCCGCGAAGTGCACCATGTCGCGCTCCTGATCGGCTTCGGTGCGGCGGCCGTGAACCCCTACCTGGCGATGGAGTCGGTGGAGGACCTCGCGCGCAACAACGCGTATTTGACCGACATGGAGCCCGATGAGGCGCTGCGCAACCTCGTCAAGGCGCTCGGCAAGGGCGTGCTCAAGGTGATGAGCAAGATGGGCGTCTCGACGATCGCCTCCTACACCGGGGCACAGATCTTCGAGGCGGTGGGCCTGGCCGCAGACGTCATCGACCGCTACTTCACCGGGACCGCGTCGAAGCTCGGTGGGGTCGGACTGGACGTGCTGGCCGAAGAGGTGGCGCGGCGGCACCGCGGCGGCTACCCACGGCACGGGATCCCGCCTGCGCACCGCACGCTGGAGGTCGGCGGCGAGTACCAGTGGAGACGTGAAGGCGAGCCGCACCTCTTCGACCCCGAGACGGTCTTCCGGTTGCAGCACTCCACCCGGTCGGGACGCTACGACCTCTTCAAGCAGTACACCCACCTCGTCGACGAGCAGTCAGCGCGGCTGATGACGCTGCGCGGGTTGTTCACGTTCGCCGAGGGGCGGGCGCCGGTTCCGTTGGACGAGGTCGAGCCGGTTGCCGACATCGTGAGGCGCTTCTCCACCGGGGCAATGTCGTACGGCTCCATCAGCCAGGAGGCGCACGAGACTCTCGCCATCGCGATGAACCAGCTCGGTGGCAAGTCCAACACCGGTGAAGGCGGCGAGGACGCCGACCGGTTGCACGACCCGCGGCGGCGCAGTGCCATCAAGCAGGTGGCGTCCGGCCGCTTCGGGGTGACGAGCGAGTACCTGACGAACGCCGACGACCTGCAGATCAAGATGGCACAGGGAGCAAAACCTGGCGAGGGTGGGCAGCTGCCCGGTCACAAGGTGTATCCCTGGATCGCGAAGACGCGCCACTCCACACCAGGCGTCGGGTTGATCTCGCCGCCGCCGCACCATGACATCTACTCGATCGAGGACCTGGCACAACTGATCCACGACCTCAAGAACGCCAACCCGTCGGCCCGCGTCCACGTGAAGCTGGTATCCGAGGTCGGCGTGGGAACGGTCGCGGCGGGAGTGTCGAAGGCGCACGCCGACGTCGTACTCATCTCGGGTCATGACGGTGGTACAGGCGCGTCACCCCTGACGTCGCTCAAGCATGCGGGTGGACCGTGGGAGCTGGGGCTGGCCGAGACGCAGCAGACGCTGCTGATGAACGGTCTGCGCGACCGCATCGTCGTGCAGACCGACGGTCAGCTCAAGACCGGCCGAGACGTCGTCATCGCGGCGCTGCTCGGCGCCGAGGAGTTCGGGTTCGCCACCGCACCGCTCGTCGTCTCTGGCTGCATCATGATGCGCGTCTGTCACCTGGACACCTGCCCGGTGGGCGTCGCCACCCAGAACCCGGTGCTCCGGGCGCGCTACGCCGGCAAGGCCGAGCACGTCGTCAATTTCTTCATGTTCGTCGCCGAGGAGGTGCGGGAGCTGCTTGCCGAGCTCGGCTTCCGCTCACTCGACGAGGCGATCGGCCACGCCGAGGTGCTCGACACCACGGTCGCGGTCGACCACTGGAAGGCAGCCGGCCTCGACCTGAGCCCGATCCTGCACGTGCCGGAGCTGCCCGCCGGCGCCTCGCGGCACCAGGCGAAAAGCCAAGACCACGGTCTCGACAAGGCGCTCGACAACCAGCTGATCGCGCTCTGCCAACCCGCCATCGCGTCGGGGCAGCCGGTGCGGGCGCAGCTGCCGGTGCGCAACGTCAACCGCACGGTGGGGACGATGTTGGGCCATGAGGTCACCAAGGCGCACCCCGACGGGTTGCCCGAGGGGCTCATTGATCTGACGTTCACAGGGTCCGCGGGTCAGTCCTTCGGGGCCTTCCTGCCGCGGGGAGTCACGTTGCGCCTCGAGGGCGACGCCAACGACTACGTCGCCAAGGGGCTGTCGGGTGGTCGCGTCGTCGTACGGCCCGATCGGGACGCGGCGTTCCTGGCCGAGGAGCAGATCATCGCCGGCAACGTGATCGCCTACGGCGCGACCAGTGGTGAGGCGTTCATCCGTGGACAGGTCGGCGAGCGGTTCGCGGTGCGGAACTCGGGGGCCGATCTCGTCGTCGAGGGAGTCGGTGACCACGGCTGTGAGTACATGACCGGCGGCACCGTCGTCGTGCTCGGCACGACGGGCCGCAACTTCGGTGCCGGCATGAGCGGTGGAGTCGCCTATGTGCTCGACCTGGACCCGGGCAGGGTCAACCTCGAGATGGTGGACCTTGCCGCGTTGACGCCCGACGCCGACGCGGTCGTACGCCGACTCGTGCAACGCCATGCCGAGGAGACCGGTTCCGTCGTGGCCGAGGCGCTGGGGGTCGACTGGGCGTCGGCGCGTCACCGGTTCACCGAGGTGATGCCTCGCGACTACCGGCGGGTGCTGGATGCCAGGGCTGCCGCCGATCGTGACGGGCTGAGCGACGACGAGGCGACGGCCGCGATGATGGGAGCACTCCATGGCTGACCCCCGTGGGTTCCTGACGACACCGCGCGAGGTCGCGCAGCGGCGGCCGGTGGCGGAGCGGGTGCAGGACTGGAAGGAGGTGTACGCCGACGACGTCGGACGCACGCTGCTGCCGATCATCACCAAGCAGGCCGGTCGTTGCATGGACTGCGGGATCCCGTTCTGCCACCAGGGCTGCCCGTTGGGCAACCTGATCCCGGAGTGGAACGACCTCGTGCACCGCGACGACTGGGAGTCGGCGATCGAGCGCCTGCATGCCACCAACAACTTCCCGGAGTTCACCGGGCGGCTGTGCCCCGCACCCTGCGAGACATCGTGCGTGCTCGGCATCAACGCGGAACCGGTGACGATCAAGAACGTCGAGGTCGCGATCGTCGACAAGGCGTGGGACGAGGGTTTCATCAGGCCGCAGCAGGTCGACTGGCTCACCGGCAAGACGGTCGCGGTCATCGGTTCCGGACCGGCCGGCCTAGCGGTCGCGCAACAGCTCACCCGGGCCGGACACACGGTGGCGGTCTACGAGCGTGCCGACAAGCCCGGCGGACTGCTGCGGTACGGCATCCCGGAGTTCAAGATGGAGAAGCGACAGGTCGACCGTCGACTGAACCAGATGCGACGAGAAGGAACGGTCTTTCGGATAGGCGTCGACGTAGGCAGGGACCTGACCGGCGACCAGCTGCGCGACCGCTTCGACGCGGTGGTGCTGGCGACTGGGGCAACCGTCGCCAGGGAGCTCGCGATCCCGGGCCGCGAGCTCGACGGCATCCACCAGGCAATGGACTTTCTTCCTCAGGCCAACCGTGCCGCGCACGGCATCGAGGTCGAAAGCCAGATCAGCGCCGCCGGGAAGCACGTCGTGGTCATCGGCGGCGGTGACACCGGCGCCGACTGCGTCGGCACCGCCCATCGCCAAGGCGCTGCCTCGGTGACCCAGCTCGAGATCATGCCCCGGCCCGCCGACGAACGCGCCGGCGGCCACCCCTGGCCGACGTACCCGATGATCTACCGGGTGTCCTCGGCGCACGAGGAGGGTGGCGAACGGGTGTACGCCGTGTCGACGACCGAGTTCGTCGCGGGGCGGGACGGGCGCGTGGGAGCGCTGCGGCTGGCGGAGGCAGAGATGGTCGACGGTCGCTTCGATCCCGTCGACAGCAGTGGGCGTGAGCTGCCGGCGCAGCTGGTGCTGCTGGCAATGGGCTTCACCGGCCCCGAGGTCGGCGGCGTGGTGGCCCAGCTCGGTGTCGAGCTCGACGAGCGTGGAAACGTGGCGCGCGATCGCTCCTACATGACCTCGGTGCCGGGGATCTTCGTCGCCGGGGACGCCGGTCGCGGTCAGTCGCTGATCGTGTGGGCGATCGCCGAAGGCAGGTCCGCCGCGGCCGGAGTGGACGCCTACCTGACGGGCGGGACTGCGCTTCCGGCGCCGATCCCTCCCACCGCGCGCCCGATGGCCGTGTAGCGGGTACTACGACGAGTCCACTGCCAGGCAGGCCGGTTGAGTGGTAGCGGTCAGGCGCCTTCGTGGTCGTGGACGACGTAGGTGCCGCCGTGGGGGCTGGTCCAGGCGGTGGTGTGGGGGTCGTGCGGGTCGGTGACGCGTGTCCACTCGAGGTGGGTGCGGAGGCGGTGATGTTGTCGTCGCAGTGGTTGGGCGTTGGGCACTACCGTCTGTCCGGGCGGGTCTGGCCCGTCGGCGTCGCCGAACTGGTAGGGGACCAAGTGGTCGGTGTCGCATCTGGCGGCCGCGGTGGTGGCGCCGGGGAACGTGGAGATGGGGTGCAGGGTCGCGATGGTCTCGGTCTGGGCTCGGGTGAACCGGTAGGTGCCGGCGTCGAGGAACAGTACGGAGTCGTCGGCCGGGTCGGTGAACACGCGGCGCAAGGTGGTGGTTGCCGACTCGAGGGTCAGCCGTCGTGCTTGGTGGGCGGTGATGGGGCCGTAGCCGGCGAGCTCGCAGCTGTCGTCGTCGAGCCGGAGCAAGGTGTCGGCGGACATGTGCACACGCAGCTCGGTGCGGGCGGGCAGGAAGTGTGAGGGGTCGGCCACCGTCGGCAGCTGCGGCCGACCCTGGTGCGCAGCGTCTGCCCGGCCTGTGCTGCGACAGCCGGCCCCGTCTGCCGGGCTGGCACCGTTTGCCGGGTGGGGGATGAGCGCGGCGCCGGTGAGTGGGTGCTGTCCGAGCAGCAGATGTGCTGCGGCGTCTGCCTTGTGGGCGTCGAGACCAGTGTGGGGGTCGGTGAGCCGACGCCGCCGGGCCCAGGCGTCGAGGTGGTCGTCGATGACGCACATGGTGTCGAGATCGTGGTTGAACGTGAACGCTGCAACGCCGTCGCCGAGGGGGAACATCGCGGTGGAGCGGTGGTCGTACTCGTGCTGGTGGCGACGCCGCATGCCCTCGGGGTCGGCCTTGGCGACGAGCCGCTTGGCCAGGATGCGCAGCCGAGGTGGGGTTCTGGTCTGGGCTGCGGCGGCCAGCTTGGCGTCAAGTGTGTCGACCGTGGCCAGGCTCAGCTGGCGGGTGGCTTCACTTATCACCTTGGCATGGGCGTAGGTGATGCGGCCGCCACCGAAGTCGTTGTTGGTCTGCGGCAGCCGGTAGCGCAGGTCGAGGCCAACCGCGACCAGGTCGCGGGCAGCGTGCTCGCTGCAGCTGATCGCCAGTGCGAGCTCGGCGAACACCGATTCGGGGACCTCGGGGGTGTCGACCCCGCCGACCGGCAGCATCGCAATGCCCCCGCGGGCCAGACCTGCGTTGAGTACCAGCGGGTCGCAACACTCTCGGAGAGCAAACGCAGACGCCGTCTTGCAGCGCAGCCAGTCCAGCGTCGCGGTGCAGGACGCCAGCTCGTGCGCCAGCTCCAGCTGGTCGTGCGCCTCCAACGCGTCGGCGCGGGCGTCGAGCACCGACGCGTAGCGGGGCAGCTGA
>JACCVA010000090.1 GCA_013698435.1 Nocardioidaceae bacterium
AGGGTTCCGGACAACCGGCGTCCGGAGTCTCACGCCGCTGTCCGCGACCGGCTCACCGACTCCCATGACGGCCAGTTCGTGGGAGCTTGCCTCCCATGCAGGTAGCTCTTTCACCTCCCGCGCCCCCGGCCGGTTGCCGTTGAGCTGCTTGGAGTGGTGTGGAGCGCAGTCGGCTCTTGCGGTCAATCCCTGGGCCGGCGAGCCTGCTTGACCACGCGTTTAACCGCCGAGGCGTCCGCTACGGGACCCAGGTGCCCGAGCTTGTCCGGGGTTAGCCACCGAGCGGATCGTCTGGATCCGCTCGCCGAGCACGTCGAGCGTCAACGTGCTGACCACCTTGTCGTCCCGGTCGCGAAGGATCGCGCCCGGCTGGCCGTTCACCGCGCGTGGCTCGACTCTCGCGTCGATCCGGGCGAGCACCGGGAAGGTCGAGGCGAGTCTCCTCCCGCCGGACGCGCGCCGCGGTGGTTTGGCCTCGGCGCACTCCGCGAGATAGGGCAGCCCCGCGCTCGTCGTCGTCGCCGTCACCCGATGGCCACGCGCCACCAGCTGCGGCACCAGCCGCCGACCCAGCACCCCGGTCCCACCTGCCACGAACACCCGCATGACCATCACCTCCTGACCCCGAAGTCTGTCTTCAGGACCTGAGACGAGACAGCCCGGCCGTCTGTGACATGAGGACAAGACAGTCGGGAGAAGATCGTTTGGGCGGCTGGTGGTCGATGCGCACAGTCCCAAGGAGTGGTGAGCTGAAGTGAAGTCCCCCTCGGTTCAGCGTCGTCCGACGGCGCCAACGGTCTGGGCGCCCGCTGTCAGCTGGAGGTCGTCAGCTCCGTCAGGACCACGGGAAGCTCGTCGAGAAGCTCGCGGGCCAAGAACCCGGTCGGGCCGACCCTGGCTGCCAACCGGTCACCGGCCACGGCGTGCAGATGTGTTGCCCAGCACGCGGCCTGTGGAAGCGTCGCGCCGCGAGCGACAAGACCAGTGACGCTGCCGGCGAGCACGTCGCCGCTGCCCGAGGTGGCGAGCCCGCCGTGCCCGGTTGAGCTCAGCCAGGTGTTCGCGTCGGTGTCGGCGACCACCCCCTGGCAGCTGACGACGGCGCCGTAGCGACGGGCGATCTCGACGGCCTCGTCGGCCCGCTCCTCCACCGACGAGCCGACCTCGGCGTCGAGTAGCATCCGAGCCTCCCCTGGGTTCGGCGTCAGCACGAGACGACCGGACAGCTGGTTTCTGCCGCCGAGCTGCCCGAGCGCGCCGATTGCGTACGCGTCGAGCACCACCGTCGTATTCGCCCCGAGCAGCCCGATGACCGCGTCCAGCAGCTTCGCTGTCTCGTCGCCGTCATCGAGTCCTGGGCCGACCAGCAAGGCGTCCGCGGACCCAATCGTGTCGGCGAGCGTGCCGACAGCGTCGCCTCTTACCGCTCCGGTTAATGTCTCGGTCAGCCCGGTCACGCCGGCCTCAGGCAGAGCGACGGCGAGGGCGACGGCAGCCGACTCGGCGACGCCCAACGACAGCCGGCCCGCGCCCATCCGCAGCGCAGCCAGGCAGGGCCAGCAAGACAGCACCAGGTGTCGCCCGGGCACCGCCAATCACGAGCACGTCACCTCGCGCGTACTTCGAGTCGTCGACCTTCGGCAGCGACCAGTCACGCAGCAGAGCCGGCGTGAGAACCTCACTGCGGGAGGACATGTGGGTCTCCGGGGTTGCGGGTGACGGGGGCGTCCTGCTGTGCGAGATGGCTGACATCGTTGTACGACTGCAGCTTCCACCAGCCCTCGCCGGACGGCCTTACCAGCCGGGTCATCGACACGTTGTGCAATGGGTCCGACTTCGCGGTCTGCAGGACGTCGAGCTCAGACATCCCCTCGCACACATAGCGAACGGTCATGATGACGGCGTCATGGCAGACGACCAACACCCGCCTGCCGTCCTCCCAGCGGTCGATGTCGGACAGCACGCTGCGGACGCGGAGCGCCACGTCGGCCCAGGACTCCCCGCCTGCTGGCCGGTGGTAGAACTTGCCGTGCCAGCGCCGGCGGATCGCCTCGTCAGGAAACCTGGCCTCGACTCCCCTGGTGGTGAGCAGGTCCAGCACACCGAGCTCGCGGTCACGCAGCCGCTCGTCGACACGGAACGGCAACTCGACCCCTGCGTGCTGTAGCGCCAAGGACGCCGTCTCCTGCGCGCGCCGGTACGGGGAGCACCAGACCGAGTCGAAGCGTGCCTCGACGGGAAGACCGCGGAGCGAAGAACCCCACGCCTTCGCCTGCGAAACACCTGTCTCGGACAGAGGTACGTCGGCATCGCGCATCCCTACGTCGATCACGTCAGCGTCTGCGGCGGCTGCCGCAGCGGCGGCCACGTTGCCGATGCTCTCGCCATGCCTGACCAGCACCAACCCGACCGCACCCATGGCTCAGACCCTAACGGGACCACGGTGAACGCGCCGTCAGAGTCTCGCGACCGACCACAGGCAGACCTGCATTCTCGCCGCTCGACTGCATGTCCGCCATCGTGGCACGCAGCCAGGCGGATTCCAGGCATCACGGGACCGGTGACTGCTCGCGTCAGAGTCAGTGATCCTCTCTGCCCATGGTTAGGTCGCGGGTGTGGCGATAACCCTGGCCCGTTTGGAGCCTGATGACTGGCAGCGGTTACGGGAGGCCAGGCTTGCAGCGCTGGAGGAGGCTCCCGAGGCGTTCGGATCCACCCTGGCGCGGGAGCAGGAGTTCCGGGAGAGCGACTGGCGCGCCCGGCTCGACCCGCGACACGGACCCAAGCTGCTGGCGAGCGACGGTGACGTCCTGGCCGGCTTGGTCGGCTCCTTCACCGACGCCGACCGTGGCGCGACCGTCCACCTGGTCTCGATGTGGGTGTCGCCGGCGTACCGCGGGACCGGCGTGGCGGGGCTGTTGCTGGACACCTTCGTGGGGGACGCGCGACTCGACGGTCGACGCACCGTCGAGCTCACCGTCGTCGAGACGAACGAGCCGGCGCGCAAGCTGTACCAGCGACATGGCTTCGTCGAGACCGGAGAAACCCGAGAACACCCCAACCCAGCTGTGGCACGAGAGGTCGTGATGGTGCTGAAGCTGTGACGCGGCTTGTGGCGCTGGGTGATGAGGCGGGGTGGTACACGTTGGCGGGCCGGGTCAGGACAGGGTCACCGGCGTGCCGTGGTCGCCGACGTCACCAAGCCGGATCGGGCCGTCGAGCCCGGAACCGTCTGCTGCCGCGAGATCGACGGTCAGCTCGGCCGTTGCGCGTTCGTGGAACTCCATCGCCACTCGGGCCACCCGTTGTGACCGCGCCGCCCGAGCCACCACGGCATCGACCCGGGCTGTCTCGTCGAGTGGCCAGTACTGCTGCGTGATCGACTGCCAGACGACGGTCACCACGTCGTCGGCGGCGGGAGCGGACAGCCGCTCTTCCAGCCACTCCCCCGCGCCCGCGCGGTCCACGGTCACCGGGTGTCGACGGGCGATGTCCAGCGCCTGCGTCAACCGTTCGTGTCGTTCCACATGGAAGGGCCATACGAACGACCGCAACGTCAGCTGACCTTCGGGAGTCGTGGCGTCGACCGGTGCGAGGTCGCACCCGCGGCGCTCGACGATCTCGAACGGCGTCGCAGTGACCGGGCCGATGACGGCATCGACCAGCCGCAATGCGGAGTCGCCCGGCCCGTACGCCCACGTCGGGCTCTCGAACCTGAACTGGTCCACCAGCAGATTGAGTCCGGCGCTGGCGCCCGGTTCCAGCAACCGCACCTTCGAGAGGCCGGATCGGCGTACGACGTCGAAGAGGCCCACCAGCAGCGCCGTCGAACGGCCGGTCTCGTTGGTCTGGGGCGCCACATCGAGCGTGCGACGCAGCTCCTGGACATGCTCGCCGAGCACGCGTCGGACATGCGGCCACGCCTTCGCTGGTGGCTCGTTGCCACCGAGACTTGGGTAGAAGGGGACCAGATCGGGAGCCCGGTCCGTCAGCACCAGCCGGAACAGTCCACCCAGCAGTCGAAGCTGCACCACCGCCCCCTGCGGTGCATTTTCCCAGCCGCGGCAGATGTCGCGCACCGGTCCCCTGGCATCCCAGTCGTCAGCCATCGCCCGCATCAGGTGGCCATACAGGTGTTGCTCGTCACTGGCGTGCTTGCGCATCCGGTCCGCCAGCGTCCCCTCGGTGTCGAAGTCAGCCATCACGACCACCGGTCGGTCCCGACGCCTCCAGCAGGCGGTACTCCACGTGACTCTCCTCGGGTGGTGGTCGTGTCCTCGACGCTACCGAAGCCCCTCGACAACGTGACCACGCACCCAAGGCTAGATTTTTGCCCGGCGTCGGGCAGGAACTTGCGGTATCCGTCGGCGAGCGCCAAGATCTCCACGTGGAGGATGCGCTGCGACCAGACGACGCCGAGGTGGTCCAGCGGGTCGCGGCCAGCACCGGGCTCAGCCACGCCGAGGCCTCCCGCGTAGTGGCTGACGTGGTGTCATACTTCGCCGAGCCCGCCGAGGACTTCGTACGCCGACGCCACGCCCACCTCAAGACATACGGTATGAAGAACCCGGAGATCTTCGTGCGGATCGGTGCCGAGCTCCGCCGGCGGGTCGTCGCGGCCCCTCCCCTCACCGACCGGCAGCTCCGCCGGATCGTCTACGGCTGAAGGAGCCCTCATGTGTGGAATCGTCGGGTACATCGGCACGGCGCCGGCCGCCCCGCTGCTGATCGAAGGTCTCAGCCGGCTGGAGTACCGCGGTTACGACTCGGCCGGGATCGCGGTACTGGGCAGCAGTGGCCTGCGTGTCACGAAGAAGGCCGGTCGGGTGCGAGACCTCGACGAGGCGCTGCCCAAGCGGCTCGCCGGCAAGATCGGTGTCGGGCACACCCGATGGGCCACGCACGGCGCGGCCACCGACGCCAACGCGCACCCGCACTGCGACGCGACCGGCAAGGTCAGCGTCGTGCACAACGGCATCGTCGACAATGCCGCGTCCCTACGCGACCGGTTGACCGACGACGGAGTGGAGTTCCACTCCGAGACCGACACGGAGGTCATCGCCCACCTGATCGGCCGCTCGGCAGCCGACACGCTCGAGGAGGCGGTCCTCGAGGCGCTGGCGGCCGTGCAGGGCACCTACGGTCTCGCGGTCCTGCACGCCGACCATCCCGACCGGATCGTGGTGGCCCGCAACGGCTCGCCGCTGATCGTGGGGGTCGGTGACAAGGAGATGTGGGTGGCCAGCGATGTGGCAGCGCTGGTCCGCTACACCCGCCAGGTGGTCTACCTCGACGACGGCGAGCTGGCCACGGTGACAGCGGGCGGGTTCACGACGTTCACGTCCGACCGCCAGCCGACGCAGAAGCGCCCCACGACGGTCGACCTCAGTGTCGAGGACTATGACGAGGGCGAGCACCGCCACTTCATGCGCAAGGAGATTCTCGACCAGGCCGACGCCGCCGAGCGCATCCTGCGCGGCCGGCTCGACGAGCGGTTCGGCACCGCCCACCTCGGCGGGCTCAACCTCGACCCGCGCGCGAGCCGAGCCATCCAGCGGGTGAAGATTCTCGGGTGCGGGTCGGCGTACTACGTCGGCCAGCTCGGCGCCGGACTTGTGGAGGAGCTGGCCCGCATCCCCGCCGACGCCGAGCCTGCGTCCGAGTTCCGCTACCGGAACCCGGTCATCGAACGCGACACGCTCTATGTCGCGGTCAGCCAGTCGGGCGAGACGATCGACACCCTGCTCGCCGTGCAGGAGATCAAGCGCAAAGGTGGACGGGTCATCGGTCTCATCAACGTCGTGGGGTCGACGATCGCCCGCGAGTGCGACGGTGGGATCTACCTGCACGCCGGGCCGGAGGTGGCGGTCGCCTCGACGAAGGCGCTGACCAACATGGCGATCGGGTTTGCGCTGCTGGCGCTGCACCTTGGTCGGGTGCGCGACCTGTCCGTGAGCGACGGCAAGCGCATCATCGCGGGCCTGCAGCGACTGCCTGCGCAGATCGACCAGATCGTGGCTGCTGACGAGGACCTCTCGACCGTTGCCGGCGTACTTGCCGAGGCACAGAGCCTGTTCTTCGTCGGCCGCGTGCGTGGGTACCCGGTCGCGCGCGAGGGTGCGCAGAAGTTCAAGGAGATCTCCTACCGGCACGCCGAGGCGTACCAGACAAGTGAGCTCAAGCACGGGCCGCTGGCGCTGATCAGCGACCAGGTGCCGACCGTGGCGATCGTGCCGGACGACGCCCTTTGTGACCGCAACGTCGCCGCGCTGCACGAGATCGCCGCGCGCAAGGGCCCGCTGGTCGTCGTCACCCATGCTGGTGTCGACCTCGGCCACGTCGACGCCACCCGGATCGACGTACCGCAAAACGAGCCCGAAATCGACCCGATCCTGCTGACGATCCCGCTGCAGATCCTCGCCTACCACGCGGCGGTCAAGCTCGGGCACGACGTCGACAAGCCTCGTAACCTCGCCAAGTCCGTCACCGTCGAGTGACCCACGCCGCTCGACCGAGTTGTCAGGGTCTGGTGGACACTTCGGAGCGCAACGCGCCCTGACAACTCGGTCAAAAATAGCGGGCGGGTCGTTGGTGTTATCTCAGATATGAGATATCTTGTGCGCCATGACCGATGACTACCTCGGCCGCATCGGCCGGCTCATCCGCGACGCGCGCACCCACCGGGGCTACACGCAGGCGCGGCTCGCCACCGTCCTCGCCACCAGCCAGAGCGCCGTCAACCGCATCGAGCGCGGCCACCAGAACCTGACGCTTGAGATGCTCGCCCGCATTGGTGAGGCGCTGGACTCCGAGATCGTCTCGCTCGGCGCACCCGGCCCGATGCACCTACGGGTTGCGGGTGGGACCACGCTGTCGGGCACCATCGACGTCAAGTCGAGCAAGAACGCCGGGGTCGCACTGCTGTGCGCGTCGCTGCTCAACAAGGGGCGGACCACCCTTCGCAAGGTCGCCAGGATCGAGGAGGTCAACCGTATCCTCGAGGTGCTGACGAGCATCGGGGTCAAGTCCACCTGGCTGAACGCCGACAACGACCTGGAGCTGATCGCTCCGGACCGCCTCGACCTGTCCGCCATCGACGACGCCGCTGCCCGGCGTACGCGCAGCATCATCATGTTCCTCGGCCCACTGATGCACCAGCACTCCGAGTTCGAGCTGCCGTACGCCGGCGGATGTGACCTCGGGTCGCGCACGGTGGAGCCGCACCTGTCGGCGCTGCGTCCGTTCGGCCTCGAGGTCAAGGCCACCGAGGGCAGTTACCACGCCCGGGTCGACCGCGCCGTCACCCCGCAGCGCCCGATCGTGCTGACCGAACGCGGCGACACCGTGACGGAGAACGCGTTGCTCGCGGCCGCCTGCTACGCCGGTGAGACGGTCATCCGCAACGCCAGCTCGAACTACATGGTGCAGGACCTGTGCTTCTTCCTGACCAAGCTCGGGGTCGGGGTCGACGGCATCGGCACCACCACCCTCGTGGTCCGCGGCGTGGTCGACATCGACGTCGACGTCGACTACTCGCCCTCGGAGGACCCCATCGAGGCGATGAGCCTGCTCGCCGCAGCGATCGTCACGTCGTCGGAGATCACCATCCGTCGGGCGCCGATCGAGTTCCTCGAGATCGAGCTCGCCCTGCTCGAGGAGATGGGGTTCCGTTACGAGCGCGGCGAGGAGTACCTGGCCGGCAACGGACGCACCCGCCTCGTCGACATCACGACGCTGCAGTCCACGCTGCACGCGCCCATGGACAAGATCCACCCAATGCCGTTCCCGGGCCTCAACATCGACAACCTGCCGTTCTTCGCGGTGATCGCTGCCAGCGCGCACGGTCAGACGATGATCCACGACTGGGTCTACGAGAACCGGGCCATCTACCTCACGGAGCTCAACAAGCTCGGCGCGGCTGTCACCCTGCTCGACCCGCACCGCGTGCTGATCGAGGGGCCGACGCACTGGTCGGCGGCCGAGCTGATGTGCCCACCGGCCTTGCGTCCGGCGGCGGTCGTCCTGCTCGCCATGATGGCGGCCAAAGGGACCTCGGTACTGCGCAACGTCTACGTCATCAACCGCGGCTACGAGGACCTTGCAGAGCGTCTCAACGCACTCGGCGCCCAGATCGAGCCGTTCCGCGACATCTGAGCCAACTTCTGTCTGAGCGGTTGTCGGACCACGCGTTTATGCTGCGAGGACCGACCGAACTTCTCGACCAAGGAGCGTCTGATGGCCTCACGTCTCAACCCCTACATCAGCTTCAACGACAACACCCGGCAGGCGATGGAGTTCTACGAGAGCGTCTTCGGTGGCACCTTGGCGATCAACACATTCGCTGAGTTCGGCGCCGCCGACTCCCCCGACGCCGACAAGATCATGCACAGCCAGCTCGAGACCGACAGCGGGTTCACGCTGATGGCCGCCGACACCCCGAGCGGCATGGAGCACAGCCCCGGCACCAACATGGCGATCAGCCTGAGCGGAGAAGACGCCGACGAGCTACGCGGCTACTGGGCCAAGCTGTCCGAGGGCGGCAACGTGTCGCTCCCGTTGGAGAAGCAGATGTGGGGCGACGAGTTCGGTATGTGCGTCGACCAGTTCGACATCCCGTGGATGGTCAACATCAACCAGCCGCGAGCCTGAGCGGCGGGGGTCTCGGGCTCAGCCGAAGAGCTCGTCGACGTACGACCGGGGCTGCTTGACCGGCGTCAGGTCCGGCGGTGGCGTCATCCCCGGCATGATGCGCGGGATCGGCTGGGTCCGTGGCCCCTGCGAGAGGTGCCAGTCGTTCTCCTGCTCGATGAGCAGTCCGAGGTCGGCGCGCGGCAAGAACAGTCCCTCACACGACGCGCACTGCAGCACCGTCACCCCGCCGCGCTGACGGGCGGCCATCTCGGAACTGCACTGCGGGCACGTGGCGGCATCCATAGGCTTACGTTATCCCGTCGCCTGCACGCGTACGCGCCAGGCGGCGTGGCCGCGGTCCCCTACTGTCGTGCTGTGACCCGGTTGCGACGTGCGGCGGACTACGCCTACTTCGACAATGCCGGCCTGCCGCTGGCATTCGCCCACCGAGGTGGCACCAGCTCCGAGCACGGCCGACGGTTCGAGAACTCGATGGCGGCCTTCGAGGCAGCGGTCGGCCTCGGTTACCGCTACCTCGAGACCGATGCTCACGTGACGCGGGACGGGACCTTGCTGGCCTTCCATGACACCACGCTGGATCGCACCACCGACCGCACAGGCGTCGTCACCGACATGACGTACGACGAGCTCCGGCCGGCTCGCATCGCAGGAGTGCACCCGATCCCGCTGCTGCACGAGCTGCTCACCTCGTGGCCGGATGTCCGGCTCAACATCGACGCGAAGTCGTCCGCCGCAGTCCGTCCACTGGCGAGGCTCATCGCCGAGCACCGCGCGTGGGACCGCGTCTGCGTGGCATCCTTCTCGGCCCGCCGCCTGCACGAGCTGCGGCAGGAGCTCGGACCTCGGGTGGCGTCGGCATACGGTCGCGTCGGTATTGGCCTCCTGCGGTTCCTTCCGGTCACCTCCCTGCGCCGGCTGTTGCTCGGTGGCGGTGCCGCGGCAGCCCAGGTGCCGGCGGCCTTCCTGCCCGTGCAGCGCAGCGCCGCCTACGGGTCACCCATCGACCCCGAACTGGCTCCCGCCGCGCGGCGCAGGGAACCGCTGTCGGTGGAGATCGTGACCGCCGACTTCATCGCGCGGGCGCACGAGCTGGGCAAGCAGGTGCACGTGTGGACGGTCGACGTCCCTGAGGAGATCAACCGGCTCCTCGACCTGGGCGCCGATGGCATCATGGCGGACCGGATCGACGTGCTCCGGCAGGTCTACCTGTCCCGCCAGATCTGGAGGACCGATTGATGACGACGCGGGGGCCGGGCATCGCTGACCTCTCGGCGTTCGAACGTGCCAAGGAGCAACGGTCCTGGTACTTCTACGACTGGGCCAACTCGGCGTACGTCACGTCGGTGGCGACCGTACTGTTCGCGCCGTACCTGACCTCGGTGGCGGAAACCGCGGCCTGCGGCAGCGGCGTGAGCGACGATAACCCCTGCCTCACCGACCTCGACCTCCTCGGCGTCGCTGTCTCCCCCGGTTCGCTCGTCTTCTACGTCGTGACGTTCGCCACCGTGTTCTCCGCTGTCGTCTTGCCGATCGTCGGTGCGGTCGCGGACCGGTCCTCGCGCAAGAAGCACCTGATGGCGGGCTTCGCCTGGGCCGGGAGCCTGTGCGCCGCCAGCATGGTCCTCGTCGCCGGGGGCAACTGGCAGCTGGGTGCCCTGCTGCTCGTCGGAGCGAACCTCAGCCTCGGCGCCAGCCTCGTCGTCTACAACGCGATCATGATCGAGATCTCCGTGCCCGACGAGCGCGACCGGGTGTCGTCGCGCGGGTGGGCGCTGGGTTATCTCGGCGGCGGTCTGCTGCTCGGCGTGAACCTTGCGCTGGTGACGTTGCACGACCAGGTGGGCATCGGTGAGGGCACGGCCGTGCGCATCTGCCTACTCACCGCCGGTCTCTGGTGGGCAGGCTTCACGCTCATCCCGTTTCTCGGCCTGAAGAACCGGCCGGCGACCGGCGTCGCGGCCCAGCCCGGTGGTGCCGTACGGCAGAGCTTCGGGCAGCTGGGCACCACGTTGCGTCACATGCGGAACTACCCGATGACGCTGCTGTTCCTGGTGGCCTACCTCTTCTACAACGACGGCATCCAGACGGTCATCCTCTCGGCGTCGACGTACGGCGAGAAGGAGCTCGGCTTCGAGACGCCGGTGCTGATCGCGACCATCCTGCTGGTGCAGTTCGTGGCGTTCGGTGGCGCGCTGCTGTTCGGGCGGATCGCGGCCACCCTCGGCAGTCGCAAGACCATCCTGGGCGGCCTCTGCGTGTGGATGCTCGTCGTGGTCATCGCGTACTTCCTGCCGGACGAGGCCCTGGCGCCCTTCCTCGCCATGGGTGTGCTCATCGGGCTGGTGCTGGGCGGCACCCAGGCGCTGTCTCGGTCGTTCTTCAGCCAGCTCATCCCCCGTGGGCGTGAGGCCGAGTACTTCAGCTTGTACGAGGCGTGCGAGCGCGGCACGAGCTGGTTGGGGACGCTGGTGTTCGGTCTTGTCTACCAGGCGACCGACTCCTACCGTCCCGCCATCTTTGCGCTGATCGCCTTCTTCGTCGTCGGTCTGGTGCTGCTCAGCCGGGTCGACGCCCACCGAGGAATCGCCGAGGCCGGAAACAGTCCTCCCGTTGTCGTTTGACCTGGTCAACCGCTGAAACAGCACAAGGAGAAGCCGGATATCTCAGACGAATCTCAGGCTGCTTGGGAATCATGATGTCCAGACACACGTTGGCAACCATGACGGTGCTTGATGCGTCTCGACGCATGAGGAGTCGTCTGACGACACGGGGGACCTTCGCCGGGCTCACGCACCACCCACCAAGGAACGGGGAAAGCAATGTCTGAGAGAGCAACGCTTCGAGGATCGCGGCTCGGCGGGACCAGCTTCGAGGACGAGAGCGGTATCGAGTTCGCGCCACGCCAGAACGTGACCTACGACTGTCTCAACGGCCACGAGTTCGAGATCCCCATGTCGTCGGAGGCCGAGGTCCCGTTCACCTGGGAGTGCCCGCGCTGCGGAGCCGACTCACGTCAGCGTGACGGATCCGAGCCCGAAGCCAAGTTCGAGAAGCCGGCCCGTACCCACTGGGACATGCTGCTCGAGCGTCGTTCGATCACTGAGCTCGAGGACATCTTGTCCGAGCGGCTGGAGTTGCTGCGGGGCGGCGAGATCGGCCCCGCGCACCTCCACCGGCGCGGCCGGGCGGCGTCGAAGTCGAAGAAGTCCGCCTGACATCCCCAGCCGGCTGAACCCACACGGACGCCATCCTCCTGCACCGGAGGGTGGCGTTGTGTCGTGAGAGGTCAAGTCGTTCGTGTGGTCGACGCACTCAGCGGCCAGATGGCGGCTCGTCGCCCGGGCGGTGGATCTGGTGGACGTCGCCGCGGCGGGGAGAGTAGC
>JACCVA010000165.1 GCA_013698435.1 Nocardioidaceae bacterium
CGATGCTGGCGCGCATCGCAGTCTCGAGCCGGATTGCAGCATCGCGCGACGACCCCGGCATGGCGGCGAGCTTGGCGGCGGACGCCGGGAACAGCGCCGACATCCAGCCACCGTTGCGTCCTGACGCCCCGAAGCCAGCGACGTCCTTCTCTACGACGGCGATGGAGAGGGTCGGGTCGCGTCGAGCTAGGTAGTAGGCCGTCCACAGCCCCGTCAGACCGGCGCCGACGACGACAACGTCTACATCGTGCGAGCCGTCGAGACAGGGTCGCGGGACAAGCTCGTCAGCGGTTTCGTGCCACAGCGAGAGGCTGCGGTAGCTCACCTGACACCCCACGAGTACGTCTGTTTGTGCAGCTTGAGATAGACGAAGGACTCCGTGCTACGGACGCCGCCGATCCCGCGGATGCGCTTGGACAGCAGCTCGAGCAGGTGGTCGTCGCTCTCACACACCACTTCGACCAGCAGGTCGAACGACCCTGCCGTCATGATCACGTAGTCGACCTCTGGCATGGCGGCCAAGTCGGCCGCGATCGGCTCGAGGTCACCCTCGGCATGGATGCCGATCATCGCCTGCCGGGCGAAGCCGAGCTGCAGCGGGTCGGTGACGGCGACGATCTGCATCACGCCGTGGTCGAGCAACCGCTGCACCCGCTGGCGTACGGCGGCCTCGGACAGGCCGACCGCCTTGCCGATGGCGGCGTAGGACATCCGGCCGTCGTGCTGGAGCTGCTCGATGATCTTCTTGGACACGTCATCCAGCGTTGGTGGCGACGTACCATTGCGGGTAACCACAGGCACATCCTGCTTCGGTAACGGTTTGATTGCAAGCAGTTGAGTATCACTATCCGTTGTCTAGTCCGAACCGTTCGACGGAATCCCTTGTCTCTCGGCGCCCCCTCTGACAAGATCGCCGCACATGGTCCGACTCATTGGAGGTCATCCGTCATGCCAGCATCACCCAGCCAGTTCGGGCTCAGCCGTCGGAAATTCATCCAGGGGGCGTCGCTGTCGGCGCTCGCAATTGGGGGACCGGGGTTGCTGGCGGCTTGCGGCACCTCTGGCGCCAAGGTCGACCAGAGCGAGTGCACGTCCTCGGACAGCAGCTCCTCGGAGAAGGAGATCAACTTCTCCAACTGGATCGGCTACGTCGATCCGGTCAAGGCCAAGGACACCTCGACGCTGGAGAAGTTCGAGCAGCAGACCGGCATCACCGTCGACTACCAGAACGGCGACGTCAATGACAACGAGCAGTTCTACTCGAAGGTCTCTCCGCAGCTTCAGGGGTGCAAGTCCACCGGCCGCGACGTCTTCGTGCTGACTGACTGGATGGCGGCTCGGATGATCGACTTGGGCTGGCTCCAGAAGCTCGATCATTCCAAGCTGCCCAACGTCGACGCCAACATCATCGACTTTCTGAAGTCGCCGAGCTGGGATCCCAACCGTGACTACAGCGTCCCGTGGCAGAGCGGGATGACGGGAATCTGCTACAACTCCGAGCTCACCGATCCGGTCACGAGCTTCAAGGAGCTGCTCACGCGTCCCGATCTTAACGGCAAGATCGAGCTGTTGACAGAGATGCGCGACACGATGCTCTTCCTGCTGCTCATGCAGGACAGCGACCCGGAGGATTTCACCGACGACGAATTCTCTGCCGCGATCGACAAGCTGCAGGGGTACGTCGACAACGGCCAGGTCCGGCGCTTCGCCGGCAACGACTACGTCGACGACATGAAGTCCGGCGACATCGTGGCGTGTGAGGCGTGGAGTGGAGACGTCATCAACCTGCTCGGCGGCGGAAAGTACAAGTGGCTTCCGCCGGAGGAGGGCTTCGCCTTGTGGACCGACAACATGCTGGTGCCCAATAAGGCTGAGCACAAGTCCAACGTGGAGGAGATGATGAACTTCTACTACGATCCCGTCAATGCAGCAAAGCTGTCTGCCTGGAACTACTACTTCTGTCCGGTGGCAGGCGCGCAGGAAGAGATCGGGCAGTTCGACAAGTCAGCAGTCAACAGCTCCTACATCTTCCTCGATGAGAAGACGCTCGCCTCCGGTAAGTCCTTCATGATCCTCGACGAAAAGCAGAACCAGAGCTACCAGCAGCAGTTCAACCAGGTCCAGGGCGGCTGACACGTCCCTCCTCGAAGCGACAGGCGATATGGCGCAGAGCACGGACGAGTCGTCGTCTCCCGGAAGCGGGCAGGATCTACGGCTGGAGAGCGTCTCGAAGAAGTTCGGCGACTTCGTCGCTGTCGACAACCTCACCCTGACAGTGCCGCAGGGGTCGTTCTTCGCGTTGCTTGGACCCTCCGGGTGCGGCAAGACGACGACGTTGCGAATCGTGGCCGGGCTCGAGGACCCGACACTCGGGCGGGTGTACATCGGCGAGGACGAGATCACCAGCCTGCGGCCATACAAGCGCCCCGTCAACACGGTCTTCCAGTCCTACGCGCTGTTCCCGCACCTGACGATCTTCGAGAACGTCTGTTTCGGGTTGCGCCGAAAGGGCGTCAAGGACTACAAGGACAAGACCCGCGAGATGCTCGACCTGGTACAGCTCGAGCCGTACGCCACGCGTAAGCCGGCGCAGCTCTCCGGGGGTCAGCAGCAGCGCGTTGCGCTGGCTCGTGCGCTCATCAACGAGCCTGGCGTCTTGCTGCTCGACGAGCCGCTCGGTGCCCTGGACCTGAAGCTGCGTCGACAGATGCAGATCGAGCTGAAGCGGATCCAGACCGAGATCGACGTCACCTTCGTGCACGTGACCCACGACCAGGAGGAGGCCATGACCATGGCCGACACCATCGCGGTCATGAACCACGGCGTGATCGAGCAGATGGGCGCTCCCAGCGAGCTCTACGAGAACCCCACGACGACGTTCGTCGCGAACTTCCTCGGTCAGTCCAACCTCATCGTCGTCGACGTCGTCGACAGCTCCGGGCAGACCGTCGTCCTCGACTGCCACGGACAGAAGGTGGGTGTCGACGCCGCTCGGTCCCACACCGCGGAGGGCAAGGGCTGGCTCGGCGTACGTCCGGAGAAGATCTTCGCCAGTGCGCAGGGCACCGTGGAGCACGACGACGCCAACCTGCTGACCGGCGGCGTCGTCAGTGACGTCAGCTTCGTCGGGGTCAGCACGCAGTACCTGGTCGCGTTGCCCTGGGGACAGGAAGTGATGGTGTTCGAGCAAAACACCGGACACCGTGCGTCCTTCAAGAACGGGGACGCGGTCGACCTGGCGTGGTCCAGGCAGCACGCCTTCCTGCTCGACGCCGGCCAGGACGCTCATGCGGGAGTTGTCAGCGGAGACGACGAATGACCCAGACGACGACCTCGCCGCCGAAGGCTTCCGACGACGGGGAGGCCAGCAAGCGACGAGGCTGGGGGTGGCTGCTGTTGGTCCCGGGCATGTTGTGGCTGGCCATCTTCTTCCTGTTCCCCACCGTGCAGCTCTTCTTCACCTCGCTGTACGACCCGAGCGGCTCCTACGAGCAGGGGTACGCCCTGACCTGGCACGTGGCCAACTACGTCGACGCGATCAAGGACACGTGGAACCTGTTCGGGCGGTCCTTCATGTATGCCGGCATCTCCACGTTCGTTTGCCTGCTGCTCGGCTACCCCCTCGCCTACGCCATCGCGTTCAAGGCCGGGCGGTGGAAGAACGTCATGCTGGTCCTCGTCATCGCTCCGTTCTTCACCAGCTTCCTGCTCCGCACGTTGTCATGGCGCGCGATACTTGCCGACCAGGGCCCGGTGACGAGCTTCCTCCAGACAATCGCGATCCTGCCCGACGACGGTCGGCTGCTCGCCACCCCAGTGGCAGTGATTGCCGGCCTCATCTACAACTTCCTGCCCTTCATGACGCTGCCGCTGTACGCGTCGCTCGACAAGGTCGATTACCGGCTCATCGAGGCAGCCGGAGACCTGTACTCCAGCCCGTTTACCGGCTTCCGCAAGGTGACGTTCCCGCTGTCGCTGCCAGGGGTCGTCTCGGGCACGCTGCTTACGTTCATCCCCGCTTGCGGCGACTACATCAACGCCGAACTGCTCGGAACCCCCAAGCAGTACATGGTCGGGAACCGGATCCAGGCGGCCTTCCTCACCGAGCACAACTACCCGCTCGCGGCGAGCCTGTCGATCATCTTGATGCTCATCGTCGTCTTGATGGTGATCGTGTACGTCCGCAAGTCCGGAACGGAGAAGCTCGTCTGATGGCAACCACGACGGGCCCAGTCCGGAGTCAACCCACCTCGCGGCCGTCAGCGCCGCGGCCGACGTCACCACGGCGCAGTCCAGGGCGTTGGATCTCCGACCACCTCGTGCTCGTCATCGGCATCGGCGTGCTGCTGTACACCTTCGTGCCGATCGGCTACATCATCGCGCTGTCCTTCAACCAGCCGACCGGACGCTCGGCCACGGCCCAGTTCGACGCGTTCACCTTGAACAACTGGGACACGGTCTGCGAACCCGAGGGGTTGTGCGAGTCGCTCAAGCTGAGCTTCGAGATCAGCATCACCGCCACGATCTTGGCCACGGTGCTGGGCACGCTGATGGCCTTTGCCCTCGTGCGTCACTCGTTCCGTGGCCGGGCAACGTCCAACCTGGTCATCTTCTTGCCGATGGCGACCCCCGAGGTGGTGATGGGCTCGTCCCTGTTGGCCATGTTCGTGGCCGTCGGCTTCGACGGGATCCTCGGCTTCGTCACGATCGTGGTCGCCCACGTGATGTTCTGCCTGTCGTTTGTCGTCGTCACCGTCAAGGCCCGGCTCACCGGCATGGACTCGCGACTCGAACAGGCCGCGATGGATCTGTACGCCAACGAGTGGCAGACGTTTCGGCTGGTGACCTTGCCACTGGCGATGCCCGGCATCGTCGCCGCCGCCATGCTGGCTTTCTCGCTGTCCTTCGACGACTTCATCGTCACGAACTTCACCGCGGGCCAGTCCGTGACGTTCCCGCTGTTCGTCTACGGCAGCAAGCTGAAGGGCTTCCC
>JACCVA010000179.1 GCA_013698435.1 Nocardioidaceae bacterium
GTGAGTCGGGGAAGTACAGGCTGAGCCACCCGAACGCGATCGCGATGAACGTCTGGCCGCCGAACTTCGCCTTGCTGCGCAGGCCAAGGCTGCGCTGCTTCACGATCTTGATGTAGTCGTCGACGAACCCGACGGCGCCGAGGCCGACGAACAAGAAGAGCAGCAGCAGCGCGGATGCCGACGGCAGGTCGCGGGTCAGCAGCTTCGCGCCGAAGTAGGCGACAAGCGTGGCAAGGATGATGACGAGGCCGCCCATGGTCGGCGTCCCACGCTTGGTGTGGTGAGAGGTGGGGCCGTCGTCTCGGATCAGCTGCCCGTATCCCCGCCTGGCCAGGACCGAGATCGCCCACCGGGTGCCGAGCAGGGTGCCGATGAGTCCCAGACCGCCGGCGAACAGCAACGCCCTCACCTACCGGCCTCCGTCCTGTTGGCAAGCAGCGCCAGCGCAACCTTCTCCAGACCCACGGCTCTCGATGCTTTCACGAGGACCACGTCACCGGCGCGCACCGCGCCCTGCACGAAGGCGGCTGCCTCGTCGGCGTCGGCGACCAGGACCGGCTCCGGCTCGCCCAAAGGCGCCTTCCCGGCGTCCTTGAGCATGGCGCGGGCACCTGCACCCACGGCGACCAGCTGGGTGATGCCGAGCTGCCGGGTCAGCCGTCCGACATCGACGTGCGCTTCGGCACTTCCGGGCCCGAGCTCCAGCATCTCGCCCAGCACCGCGAACGTTCTCGCCGGCGGTCGGCGACTTCGGCCGATCTGGGCGAGGGTCTCTATCGCCGCTCGCATGCTGTCGGGGTTCGCGTTGTAGGCATCGTTGATGACGGTCACGCCCTGACCGCTCTCGCCTACCTCCATCCTCCACGATGACCGCGGCTCGGCACCGTCCAAAGAGGCAACCACAGCTGCCAGCGGCAGCCCCAGCCCGGTCGTGACCGCAACCACGGCTGCGGCGTTTGCTGCATGATGCGCGCCGACGAGCCCGAGCTGGACCCGCGAGCGAACGTCGCGCACGGTCAGGTCGAACCCAACCCGGCCGGCGCCGTCGAGGGTCACCTCGCTGACGTGCACGTCGGCCGTCGGGAGCGTCCCGAACGTCACCACGCGGGCGGACGTACGGTCGCGCATGGCCGCGACGCGTGGATCGTCGATGTTCAAGACGGCGTGGCCGTCGGTGGGCAGAGCCTCGACGAGCTCGCCCTTGGCCGCGGCGATGCCCGCCCGCGACCCGAACTCGCCGAGGTGGGCGGAGCCGACATTGAGCACGAGCCCGACGGAGACAGGGGCGATCGAGGTCAGGTAGGAGATGTGACCGGGTCCCCGTGCACCCATCTCGAGCACCAGGTAGCGGGTTGACGCGGTGGCGCGCAGCACCGTCAGCGGTACGCCGATCTCGTTGTTCAAGGAGCCTTCGGGCGCAACCGTCTCGCCGAAGCCTTCGAGCACGTGCGCGAGCAGGTCCTTGGTGGTGGTCTTGCCCTGCGACCCCGTCAGACCGATGACCGTCAGCTCCGTCAGGCCCGACGCGACATGCTTCGCCAGCCGCCCGAGCGCCTCGATGACGTCATCGACCTGCACTGCCGGTACGCCGACGGCTCGGCGTACGAGTGCGCCAGCGGCTCCGGCCGTGACCGCCCGCACGGCGAAGTCGTGACCGTCGACGCGCTCCCCCTCGACGGCGACGAACAGCCCGTTCGGTTCGACCTCGCGGGAGTCCCGGAACGGTGCGCCTGTCACCTCGAGGCCGTTCGAGCCGTCCACCACCCGGCCACCGACGGCCCGGGCGATCTGACCGAGCGTCATCGAGATCATGCGAGCCCGCCTTGGGCGAGACGCTCGAGGACCGCGGCGGCGACCGTCCGGTCGTCGAACGGGTGAAGAGTGCCGCCGATGTCCTGGCCGGTCTCGTGACCCTTGCCTGCGATCAGCACGGTGTCGCCGGGACCTGCCTCGCCGAGGGCAAAGCTGATCGCCGCCTCCCGGTCTCCGATCTCGTGCAGCTCCGCGGCCGTCGCCGCCTCCACGGCTCCCGCCATCAGCTGGGCCCGGACGGCGGAAGGCTCCTCGCTCCTCGGGTTGTCGTCAGTGACGACCACGACGTCGGCAGTCCGCGCGGCGGCCTCCCCCATCAACGGGCGCTTGCCCTGGTCGCGGTCGCCGCCCGCGCCGACCACGAGCAGCAGCCGTCCTGCCGTGACCTTGCGCAGCGCCAGCAAGGTGGCTGACAGCGCGTCGGGCTTGTGGGCGTAGTCGACGATCACCGCGAAGTCCTGTCCACGGTCGACCGGCTCCATCCGCCCAGGCACGCCCGCGATCGCGGAGATGGCGCCGGCGGCGGCCGCCACGTCGCCGCCGATCTCGCCGATGCAGGCGAGTGCGCAAACAGCGTTGGAGACGTTGAACTCACCCGGCAGGCAGATCGCGGCGTCGACGCGCGTTCCCTCCGGACCGGTGAGCACGAAGGATGAGCCCTGGTGGGTCGTGGTGACCTGGGTTCCTCGCCAATCGGCGTCACCTCCGCCCGTTGCGTAGGTCGTGAGGGCGATCTCGGCTCCCTGGCGGAGGCGTGCGACCTCGGGGTCGTCACTGTTGAGGAGGCCACGAGCCGCCCGCGACGGGGTGAACAGGCTCGCCTTGGCCGCGAAGTACTCCTCGACCGACCCGTGGAAGTCGAGGTGGTCACGGCCGAAGTTGGTGAAGGCGGCGAGGTCGAAGACGACGCCGTCGACGCGCCCGCTCACCAGCGCATGGCTGGAGACCTCCATCGCACAGACCTCGATGCCCTGCTCGCGCATCACGGCGAACAAGGCGTGCAGGTCGGGTGCCTCCGGGGTCGTCAGGCTGCTGGGCACCACCCGGCCGGCGATCCGGGTCCCCATCGTGCCGATGACCGCCGTACGCCGGCCGGCACCCGCGAGCCCGGCCTCGATGAGGTGCGTCGTCGTGGTCTTGCCCTGGGTGCCTGTCACGCCGATGACGGTGAGCGTTTCGGCGGGGTAGCCGTAGATGAGCGCTGCCGTGGAGCCCAGCCAGCGTCGGGGCTCGTCGACCACGAGCATCGGCAGCACAGAGCCGGCGGCCATTGCTGCACCTGCGTTGTCCGTGAGCCAGGCGCTCGCACCGGCGGCCTCTGCGTCACCCAGATAGCGGGCACCGTGAGTGAGTCCCCCGGCCCTGGCGACATAGAGGTCACCCGGCTGCACGTGCCGCGAGGACTGGGCGACCCCCGTCACCTCGACCTCCTGGCCCGGCCTCAGCTGGTCGCCGGCACCGAGGTGGGCCGCGACGTCACGCAGGCTGACCGGCGTGACGGAGGACGGCCTCGCGGGCGCACTCACGTTCGGGCTCTGGGGATGCACAGCCGAAGGCTAACAATCAGCCTCACCAGGTGATGGGGAGCGCGGGCTGGCGCTCCCCGGTGGGTGGTACGCCGAACTTCTGCAGGGTCGCTGCCATCAGGTCGTGGAAGACCGGCCCACCGGTGGTGCCGCCGCCGCCGCCGTCCTTCGGCTGCTGGACCACGACGTACACCACGAATCGCGGGTCGTCGGCAGGCGCGAACCCGGCGAACGACACCGTGAACGAGCCGTCGTAGCAGCCGCACGACTCGTCGACGCGCTGAGCCGTACCGGTCTTGCCGGCGATCCGGTAGCCGGCGATGTTGGCGTCAGGCGCGGTGCCGTCGGGGCCGGTCACCTCCTCCATCATTCGGGCCACCTGCTCGGCCGCCTGAGGAGAGACCACCCGGTGCCGCTCCGGGGCAGCGGCGGGGGTGACCTGCCCGGCGGGGTCGACGTAGCCCTCGATCAGCGACGGCTGCACGTAGACGCCGTTGTTCGCCACCGCCGCCACCGCCGCGGTCATCTGGACCGCGTTGACCGACAGCCCCTGGCCGAACGCGATCGTGTCGTGGGTGATCGCCAACCAGTCCTGCGGCTTGGGCAGCAGCCCCTTGGTCTCCCCGCCCAGTCCGACGTCGGTCTGCGCGCCCAGGCCGAAGTCGCGCAGGTAGCCGTACAGCTCACGGCTGGGCATCCGTTCGGCCGCGCGGACCGTGCCGATGTTGGACGACTTGGCCACCACTCCGGCCGCGGTCAGCCGCAGGGTGCCGTGGTAGAAGTAGTCGTGAATCGTGCTCTCGGCTCGAGGCAGCACGGACGGGACGACGAACTGGGTGCGGGGGGAGACGTAGCCCGCGTCGATGAGAGCCGCGAACGTCAGTACCTTCTCGACGCTTCCTGGCTCGTAGACGTCCTGCACGGCCCGCGACCCGTAGTCCTCCGGTGCCGAGAGCTTGCGGTCGTTGGGGTTGAAGGTAGGGGTGTCGGCCAGTGCCAGCAGCTCGCCGGTCTTGACGTCCATCACCACCGCGATGCCCGACGTACCGCCCGAGTCCCGGACCGCCTGAGACAGCCGTCGTTGCGCCAGGAACTGGAGGTCCTGGTCGAGGGTGAGCTGCACCCCCGTTCCCTCCTTGGGCTGCTCGACGGTGCTGTCGGCCAGCGGGAGCTGCTGTCCGTCCGCCGACACCTCGAAGGTCGCAGATCCGTCGCGGCCGGCCAGGATCTGCTCGAACTCCGACTCGACCCCGGCACCGCCGTAGCCGTCGTCGGTCAAGAAGCCGACGATGTTGGCGGCGACGTCGTCGGCGGGGTAGGTGCGCAACGTGTCGTCGTCGACGTACACACCGGCGTAGTTGGAGCGGTGCAGGAACGCGACGACCGAGGCTGCCTTCTCGGGCTGCACGTGACGAGCAAGCTCGACGTAACGCGTGCTCGTCTTGCGGAGCAGCGTGACCGTGTCGATGTAGTCAGCACCGAGCCTGCGGTGCAGGACCGTCGCGATCTCGGTGGCGTCGCCATAGGCGTCGGTCGGGTCCGCCACGATCTTGCTGGCGTCGACGGTCTCGGCGAGCGCCACCATGTTGCGGTCGTAGATGCCCGCCCGCGGCGCCTCGAGGGTGACGGTCTTCGCGCCCTTCTGCGCTGACAGTGCTGCGTAGTCGTTCTCGTCGATGCCCTGTAGCTGGATGAGTCGGGCGGCGAACAGCGAGAGCACGAACGCGACGACGCAGAAGCTGCTCCACAGCCGGAACGGGCCGGTGGCCAGCTTCATCGTGCGCGGGCGGCGCTTGAACCGCTTGCGGGTCCTCCGGTTGGGAACCGGCCGCCGGGCCGCCGACGCCGCGGATCGACGAGGGTTGCGGGGTCGGGCAACCGGCCTGCGCGGGCCAGTCGGCGTTCGCTGGGTCACCGATCCCCTCACCCGTGCTCGGCTGTGACGTATGTGGCGGCTGGTGCTGAAGTTATTTGTATCCCGGGCCTACGGCTGTGACGTGGAGGCGGGTTCCGTGTCGGGAGACTTTGTTGAAGTCGGGGCGCCGGACTGCGGCTTGTCGGCCTTGTGCTGCACGAGCGCGGCCACTCCGCTGAGATGCTCACCGGCAAGCTCCGGCGGCACCTTCCCCGCACTCGGGTCGCTCGGGACGGCGGAGGTGCCGAGGTCGACCTTGTTGATGGCCACACCAGGCGCGGCGGCACCGACGATCTTGCCGGTCTCGATCGAGAGGAACGCCGGGCTGTCGTTGCGCACCATGCCCAGCCGCAGCGCCCGCTCGGCGAGGTTCTGCGGCTGCTGGAGATCGGCAACCTGTACGCGCAGGTTCTGCTGCCGCAAGGTCAAGTCGTCGGAGGTCTGGCGCAGGTCGGTGACCTCGTACGCGCCCCGCTGGAGACCGGTATTGAGCAGCAGCAGCCCGACCAGCCCGAGACCGAGCACGCTGACGACCAGCAGCACGAACGGGATTCGCGGCGTGCGTGCCGCCACCTTGGGCACGATCGTCAGCCGCGGCCGCGGCAGCGGCGCGGGCCGCAGGCTCCGGGCCCGTGCGGTGCTCAGCAGTGAGCTCATGCCGCCTCCCTCACGCGGACAGCGGCTCGCACCCGCACCGAGGCGGCTCGCTGGTTGTGCTGGACGTCTTCGGCGCTGGCAACCTCGGCACCGCGGGTGAGGAGCCGGAGCTCCGGCTCGTGTCCCGGCGGGACGACGGGCAGGTCGAGCGGGGCGGTAGACCTGGCGCGCGGAGCAAGCGCATGCTTGGCGAGGCGGTCCTCGAGCGAGTGGTAGGACATCACGACGATGCGGCCCCCGACAGCGAGCGCGTCGACGGCCGCGGGCAGGGCCCGCTCGAGGACAGCGAGCTCGTCGTTGACCGCGATCCGCAGCGCTTGGAAGGTGCGCTTGGCGGGGTTTCCCCCGGTACGACGGACCGCTGCCGGGATCGAGGAACGCACCAGGTCGACGAGCCGGGCGCTGGTCGCGAACGGCTCGCGCTCGCGTTCGCGCACCACAGCCTCGGCGATGCGCCGCGAGTACCGTTCCTCGCCGTAGCGCGAGAGGATGCGCGACAGCTCCTGGACAGAGGCCGTGTTGAGAAGCTCAGCGGCGGTGGTGCCCCGCTGCTGGTCCATCCGCATGTCGAGTGGCGCGTCGTGAGCGTAGGCGAAGCCCCGGTCGGTCTCGTCGAGCTGCATCGACGAGACACCCAGGTCGAACAGCACTCCCTGCACCCGGTCGAGGCCGAGCCGCGCGAGCACGTCGGGGATCTCGTCGTACACCGCGTGCACCAGTGTGGTCCGTTCGGCGAACGGCTGCAGCCGCTCGCCGGCCAGCTCCAACGCCTTGGCGTCGCGGTCGAGGCCGACCAGGTACGCCCGGGGACACGCGGCGAGAATCGCCTCCGCGTGGCCGGCGAGTCCCAGCGTCGCGTCGACCAGCACCGACGCCGGCTCGGCGAGTGCCGGCGCGACGAGTGCGACCACCCGGTCAACCAGGACCGGGACATGGCGTGGTTGGGTCATCTGAGGTCAGCCGGCCAGCTTCGTCACGAGCAGCAGCCCGATGGCCATCGCGGTTGACGCGAGCGCCGAGGTGACGATCACGGCGACGCCGTCCTTGACGACCTCGCGGACTCGGCGGACCGGCTGTTCGGCCTCGCGGGCGCTGGCTCCCCAACTCGACATGTTCGACCCTTCGGAGGTGTGAATGCGACACGGTCGCGGCGGTGACGCGGTGCTGGCTCGGCGGCGGCGGACGGAGGTGCTGCGGACGGGTGAGGCTGACTGCCGTTCGTACGGCCAGGCCCCCGTCCGCTCCTTCACTGACCGCTCGTCTGGCACCGGGGAAGGTGCGCCAGAAGAGCCGAAGGGGCGGCTCGGAGACCTCGACGTACGACGTCGGGGTCGCCCTAGAACTGGTGGGAGCCGGGGAGCACCTCCTCCGACCAGTCCGCGTAGGCGGACTCCTGCTCGGCGCTGTAGGTCGCCCAGGCCGCCGCGTCCCAGATCTCGACCCGGGTGTAGGCACCGATCACGACGCAGTCGCGGGTGAGTCCGGCGTACTCGCGCAGCGCAGGGGGCAAGGTGACGCGTCCCTGCTTGTCCGCGCTCTCCGCGGACGCGCCGGCAAACAGCATCCGCATGAAGTCGCGGCCGCGGCGGTTGGTCACCGGGGTCTCGCGCAGGCTCTCGGTGAAGCGTCGGAACTCTGCGCTCGGCCACACGTAGAGGCAGCGCTCCTGTCCCATCGTCACCACGAGCCCCTCCGACAGCTCGTCGCGGAACTTCGCGGGCAGGAAGAGACGGCCCTTGTCGTCCAGGCGAGGCGTGTGCGTCCCCAAGAACATGGACGAACACCTCCCTGACGCTCATCGACATCCTCCATTACGCTCCACTCTACCCCACAACTCTCCATCGTCAACCAGTTCTGGACAGGGTGACCTGCGTGTTGGCCCCACCAGGCCCGGTCAGCCCCAGGCTCCAAAGAGGGAACCGACGTTCTCCGTCACGCGCCGGCGATGAGGTAGATTCGCTGACATCGATGGGGGGCCGTTGCCCTGCTTGACCGGTAGTCGAGACCACGCTTCACCACATCGTTATCGAGGTGACATCCCAGACCCGGCTGCGAGTTGCCAAGATGCAAACCTCCGGGTCGTGCACGACCCGGTTGACGTACGTGGGCACAACAGCAAGGGGAACTCATGACGAGCGTCGACACCTTGGAGACGGTGACCCGCCGGGTCACCGACAACATTGAAAAGGTGATCGAGGGCAAGTCGGACGTGGTCCGCACATCGGTGACAGTGCTGCTGGCCGAAGGGCACCTGCTGATCGAGGACGTCCCGGGCGTCGGCAAGACGATGCTCGCCAAGGCGCTGGCCCGCTCCATCGACGGCACCGTCAAGCGCATCCAGTTCACCCCCGACCTGCTGCCGTCCGACGTGACTGGGGTGTCCATCTACAACCGAGACACCCGCGACTTCGAGTTCCGCCCGGGCGGCGTGTTCGCCAATGTCGTCGTCGGCGACGAGATCAACCGCGCCTCGCCGAAGACCCAGTCCGCGCTGCTTGAGTGCATGGAGGAGCGACAGGTGACGGTCGACGGGACCACCTACCCGCTCGACGCTCCGTTCATGGTGATCGCCACCCAGAACCCCATCGAGATGGAAGGCACCTACCCGTTGCCCGAGGCGCAGCGGGACCGCTTCATGGCGCGGGTCTCGATGGGCTACCCGCTGCCGAAGTCAGAGCTCGCCATGCTCGACAGCCACTCGACGACCAGTCCTCTGGACGACCTGGAGGCGGTCGCAGACGCCGCCGAGATCGCCAAGCTCGTCGACATCGTCCGGACAGTGCATGTCGCTGACACGGTGAAGCAGTACGCCATCGACATCACGTCGGCCACCCGACGCTCGCCGGAGCTTCGCCTGGGCGCCTCGCCCCGCGCGACCCTTCACCTGGTGCGGGCAGCACGGGCCCACGCGGCCCTGGAGGGCCGTGACTACGTCATTCCCGACGACCTGCAGGCGCTCGCTGTTCCCGTCATCGCCCACCGCCTCATCACCGGGCTCGAGGCACAGATGGGCGGGCGTGGAGCCGAGCAGGTCGTCACGTCGATCATCCGGTCGATCCCGGTGCCCGAGTCGACGCACTCCGATCGCTACGTCTGACCGCTGGGATGCGCGCCGCACTGTCGACCCTGACGACCCGTGGACGGGCCTTTCTGTCCGCAGGTGTCACCTGCGCGGTCTGCGCGATCTTGCTGGGCCAGAAGGACCTGCTGCGTGTCGGCGTGCTGCTGATCCTGCTTCCTGTCGTCACGGCGCTGATCGCCCACCGGTCGCGCTACCGGCTGTCGTGCTCACGTGAGATCGTCCCGACCCGGGTGCAAGCCGGGCAGTCCGCCCAGGTGTCACTGCGTCTCGACAACCCGGGCCGGGTGCCGACCGGCCTGATGCTGCTCGAGGACCAGGTGCCCTACGTCCTCGGCAGCCGGCCACGGTTCGTCCTCGACCAGCTGCGACCGCGGTGGGAACGCACCATGAGCTACGTCGTGCGTTCGGAGGTGCGGGGCCGCTTTGCCATCGGGCCGCTGACGGTCCGCCTCAGCGACCCGTTCGGCTTCGTCGAGCTGACCCGTGCCTTCACCTCGCGCGCCGTGCTGGTCGTCACGCCGGTCGTCGTCGACCTGACCAGCTTCCGGCTGTCCGGCGAGTGGTCGGGCACGGGCGACAACCGGCCGCGCGCCTTCGCCGCCGCCGGCACCGAGGACGTCACCGTGCGGGAGTACCGGCTCGGTGACGACCTACGCCGGATCCACTGGCGCTCGACAGCGCGCACCGACGAGCTGATGGTTCGGCGCGAGGAGCAGCCGCACCAGAGCCGCGCGACCATCATCCTCGACACCCGCGCCGGAGCGCATCGCGGCTCAGGACCCGCATCGTCGTTCGAGTACGCCGTCTCTGCCTGCGCGTCGGTCGGTGCCTACCTTGCTGGACAGGGCTTCGTCGTCCGGATGCTGACCGACGACGTCCGTGCCGCCGAGGCAACCTGGCACGACCGGGGCGTCAGCGGGCCGGTGGAGGTCCAGCTGCTGCTCGAGTCCTTGGCGGTCATCAACACCTCCACCCGGCCGACCTTCAGCCAGACCTCGCCCGAGCACAACGCCGCCGGGCTGCTGGTGGCGATACTCGGGAGCTGCTCGCCCACTGACGCGGCCAGCCTGTCGGCGTTGCGGGTGGGTTCCACGCGGGCGCTGGCGATCCTGCTCGATGTCGGAGCCTGGGATCGCGACGACAGCCGCACCGATCGCCCCGCAGCGGAGCAGGCGGCACAACTGCGGGCGCACGGCTGGAACGTCGTCGTCGCCGCGCCAGGAGACCCGCTCGCGCACGTCTGGACAGACGTGTGCCGGCCGCCCACGGCGCGCCTCCACACCCACGAAGCAGCTGCGCAGACAGGTCCGGCGGCATGAGCCGGCACCTCGGAGAACACGTCCGGCTCTCGCTGCTGGGCTGGCTGACCACCATCGCCACCGCCTTCTGTTTCCTGCCGACGATCAGCAACCAGTCCTACCTGGTCCAGGCAGCCGCCCTGTGCGGGCTGCTGGTCGCTGTCGGCATCGGACTGCGCGCCTTGCGGACGCCGGCGCCGGGTGTGCTGCTCGTTCAGCTGGCACTCCTCGTCGAGGTCCTCGTCGTCGCCTACGGGGACAAGTTCAAGTACTTCGTGCTGCCGACCTCGGCAACCGTCGAGGGTCTGCGGCGCGACATCAGCGCGGGGCTCGAGGTGGCACAGAAGTTCGCTGCACCGACGCCGAAGAGCGCCGGTCTCACGTTGCTGGTGCTCTTCGGCATCGGTGTCGTGGCTGTGCTTGTCGACTTCTTCGCCGCCGGGGTGCGCCGCGTCCCACTGACAGGTCTGCCGCTGCTGGTCCTTTACACCGTGCCGGTGACGGCGTTGCCCGACGGCGTTCCGGTCTACGGGTTCCTGCCCGGCGCGGTGGCGTACATCGCGTTGCTGCTTGCCGACGAGCGTGACCGGTTGAGCCACTGGGGCAGGCTCGTGTCGCGCACCCCCCACCAGACCACCCACTCGACGATGGACACCTCCGGGCTGGTCTCGAACGGACGCCGGGTCGCGGTGATCGCCGTGACATCGGCGGTGGTCCTCCCGTTGTTCATCCCCGCCTTCTCGAGTGCCTGGTTCGACAACGGCCGCGGCGTGGGCAACGGCCCCGGGACCGGGACGAGCCTCAGTTTCAGGGACCCGATGGTCAGCCTGGCGCAGAGCCTGCGGCGTCCCGTCAAGGAGGACGTACTGGTGGTGACGGGACCGAGCGCGCCGGAGTACCTCCGGCTGGTGGTGCTCGACCAACCCGGTCCCGACAACTGGAGCGCCTCTGCCCTGGACCTCGACAACACTTTGGCGCTGAGCCAGACACTGCCCGCGCCCGGCGGCGTCGGTGACGACGTGCAGGGCAGCATCAGCCAGCTCGACATCGCGACGACCGACGAGTTTCCCACCGACTCCTCGTGGCTGCCGGTGCCGTACGCACTGCAAGAGGTCCAGATCGACGGTGACTGGGCCTACGTCCCCCGGGACCAGACGGTCGCTGCCACCAGCCTGACCTCTGCAGACACGCTGGAGGAGTACTCCGTGAGCTTCTCGAGGCTCGCCTTCACCGAGGAGCAGCTGCGCGCCTCCGGTCCGGCACCGGCTGCGATCCAGCAGGAGTTCGGGCGGGTACCAGACGATGTGCCGGCCGTCGTGCAGAACGTGGCGCTCAGCGCCACCACTGGCGCCCAGAACGCCTACGAGCAAGCGGTTCTCCTGCAGACGTTCTTCCGCGACTCCGAGCAGTTCTCCTACGACGTCGATGCTGCCTACGGCTACGGGTACGACTCCATGGCGGAGTTCCTGCAGAAGCGCCGCGGCTTCTGTCAGCAGTTCGCCGCCACGATGGCGATGATGGCGAGGACACTCGACATCCCGTCGCGGGTCGTCGTCGGGTTCCTCAAGCCGGACCGTGAAGAAGGGGGCTCCTACGTCGTCACCTCGCACGACGTGCACGCCTGGCCGGAGCTGTACTTCGAGGGGCTCGGTTGGGTGCGGTTCGAGCCGACACCGCGGGATGGCGCCTCGCCGCCGGACTATGCGGCGAACCTGCAGCTCCCGACCGACCTCACTCCGACCAACAGCGGCATCGCGCCCACCGAGGACGTCCGCAGCCGCAACACCGACACCGGGCAGAACACCACCAGCACGAACGCCGGCGCCACCGGCGGCTCAGGCGGTGATGGCGCCGCACCGTCGAAGTACTGGCTGGTGCTGGTGCTCCTCGTCGTGGTGCTGCTGCTGCCCGCCGGGCTCCGCCAAGGGGTACGCCGCAACCGCCTCAACCGGCCGGTCGAGCAGGCGCAGGCCGCCGAGGCGGCCTGGATGGAGCTGCGGGACCACCTGCTGGACCTGCGGCTGCCGTGGACCGGCTCGATGACCCCGCGCGCTCGGGAACGCTCGGTCGCGGGTCTGCTGGTCGACGACACAGACGGACTGCAGGCGCTGCGACGGCTGGCGCTCAGCGTCGAGCGGTCTCGCTACGCCACCGCGGCGCTGCCAGGCGCCGACCCTGCCATCGACGTCGTCGAGGTGATGGACGTGATCGACCGTCGAGCCGAGCGCGCCCAGCGGCTGCGGGCCATGTTCTTGCCGGCGTCGCTGCTGCCCGACCTGCGGCGCGCGTGGCAGGCATGGCGCGACGGTCATCGCCGCCGGGAGCCCGACGAGGTGCGCTGAGCCGACGGCAGCCGGGGCTGACCGGGCGGCAGCCAGCAGGACTGGCTTGGTCGCGTACGTCTGCCGACACGCGCCGGCGACTGCGTTGCTGGCGCGGGTTGGTCAGAAGTCGTCGCGGCGACGACGCCAGCGGTCTTCCATCCGGTTCATGAAACCGGACTGGCGCGACTCACTGGAGGTCTGTTTGGACCGTCCGATGGGATGCACGTTGGGAGGGAGGTCGGGCTCGGACAGCCGCCGCCCGTGCGTGAGCGCCAGGTAGGCGCAGCCCAGCATGACCACGAAGCCGGCGACCGCGACCGCGGTAACGGCGACCACGGCACCGGTCATCAAGACGGCGACGCCGACAAGGAACCCGACGACCGAGGCGATCACGATGCGCTTGTGGTGACGACGCGACGATGCCCCGCGCAGCGCCGAGACGAACTGCGGGTCCTCCGCAGCGAGCGCTTCTTCCATCTGCTCGAGCAGACGCTGCTCTTCTTCCGAGAGCGGCATCGTGTCCTCCAACCGGCGGGGGATGAGTCAGGTCGTTGCTCTCCAGTCTAGGCACGCTTGGCTGACGACGAAACCCAGGCAACCAAATTGGTGCGCACCGCGTCATTAGATGTGGCGGTCACTTGCTGGCAGGGACCCCGGAACCCTGCACGCCGGATACGTCGCGGCTGTCCCTCGCAACAGTTAAGGTTTACCCCGGACCCTCGCTCGGGTGTCCGGTCCATCGCTCTACTGGCGCACCGGGGTGCGCACGAAGGAAGACATTGTGAAGAAGTTCTTGGGGGCCTTCGGCGCCACCGCGGTCGCGGTCAGCCTGGTCGTGGCCGCTCCTGCAGATGCCCGCACTGTCTCCCCCACGGGTTCGGTCGCGTCGACGACGTCCGCGGTGGCCGGGGGAGGGTTCTCGATGCGAGACCATTACGCCCGCGAGATCGTCCGTTACGGACAGTCCGACGCAGGGGTCTACAAGATCGCCCACGTCCGAGAGCTCCAGTACCGCCTTCGGTGGGCGGGCACCTTCAAGGCAGGAGTGAGCGGGTACTTCGGCGACGTCACCCGCACCGCCGTACGCCGCTACCAGCGCAGCGAGCGCATCAACATCACCGGGGTGGCCAACCACGTGACCTGGGCGCACCTGCTGCGCGACACGATCCGGCACCGCAAAGCGCTTCCGCGGGTGTGCCGCCGCGCCGGGTGGCATGCCTGCTACGACCGCTCGATGCACCAGGTCGTCTTGCTGCACAACAACAACTACGTCAACACCTGGCTGGTCCGCGGCGGCATGTCGGACCACAAGACCCGGCGCGGGACCAACCAGGTGTACTACCGCGACATCGATCACGTGTCCGCGACCTATGACGACAGCCCGATGCCGTACTCGCAGTTCTTCGACGGCGGCGAGGCGTTGCACGGCTCGGGCTTCATGACCGACCCGTTCTCAGGACACAGCCACGGCTGCGTCAACATGTACATCGAAGACGCCCGCCAGCTGTGGAACCTCACCTCCAGCAAGCGGCTGGTCGTCACGGTCTACGGCGCCTGGTCGTAGCCCTGCGGCGGCCCGGCGTGCAGCGATCCGGCCGACGCCGGTGCCCGGCGGGCGAGGTGCGAGGACTTGTGGAGGAGGGTCGCCGGCCTGACTGCTGAGCCGCCGAAGCGGTTCACGGCACGGTCGACGGCCCTCTCGGCGTCCTCCCAGCCGTGCGCAGGCTCATCCAGCCTCAGCTGCCGGGTGGCACGAGCGGCATCGACAAGTCCTTCGACGCGGACGCCGACCAGCCGGATGCGCGCCCGCTCGAGCCCGAGCCGGGAGAACAGCTCGGCCGCGGTCGCATAGATCTCCTGGGTTCCTGACGTCGTGTCCCGCAGCGTGCGCGATCGGGTGATCGTGGTGAAGTCATGGAACCTCACCTTGAGGGTGACGGTCCCCCCGCACACCTGTGCCGCGCGCATCCGCATCGCCACCTTTGCCGACAACCGCAGCAGCTCGCGTCTGACGACCACCTCGTCGTCGGTGTCACGGCTGAACGTCTCGTCGGAGCCGATGCTGCGCTCGGGCTCGTCGGGCCCGCGCCGCGGTGTCACCACCCGGTCGTCGACCCCCCAGGCCATCGCATGCAGCCGGGCCCCGCTGCCGGCCCCCATCGCCCGCTGAAGCACCTCGACCGGCGTATGCGCAAGGTCACCCACCCGCCGCAGACCCAGCCGGTGCAGCTGCGTCGCCGTCGCCTCGCCCACGCCCCACAGCTCCTCGACCCGCATCGGGTGCAGGAACGCGGTCACCTCGTGGCGGGGGACGACGAGGAGCCCGTCAGGTTTGGCCCGCCGCGAAGCGAGCTTGGCCACCGTAGGGGTGGTCGCGACTCCCACCGAGCAGGTGATCTGCTGCTCGTCATAGATCCGTGCCCGCAGGTAGCTCCCGACCTCCGTGGCCGAGTCGAACCGGCGCAGCGAACCCGACACGTCGAGGAACGCCTCATCCATCGACAACACCTCGACCACCGAGGTGACGGAGCGAAACGCCTCCATGACCGATGACGAGACGACGCTGAGCTCGTCGAAGTCAGGCGCGATGATCACGGCTCTGGGGCAGAGCCGCCGGGCCCGGGTCATCGGCATCGCCGAGTGCACGCCGTGAGCACGGGCGGCGTACGTCGCCGACAGCACGACTCCGCGGTGGCCGCCACCGACGATCACCGGCACGTCCTGCAGCTCGGGACGGTCACGGATCGCCACCGAGGCGTAGAACGCGTCCATGTCGACGTGCATGATCGTGCACCCACCGTCGGCGGCGGCTCGGGTGGTGGGAACCGGGCGGGCGGCCTCAGCCACCGTGGTCCTCGCTGTCAGCGGCGAGTGGCAAGCAGGTGGAGCTGGGTCGCGATCGCCATGAAGTCGGGGTGGGTCGCGACCTCGGCCTCGAGGGCACGCAGCGCGGCGGCCGCGCCTGGCTCGGTGTCGAGGACCGCACCGCTGAGGTGGTCGACGAACACCCGCACGCCACGTACGTCGGGGCGGTCGAAGCCGGCGTCAAAGAGCAGGGTCTCGAGCTGGTCGCGGCTGAACCGGCGTGGCGTCGGATCGGTGCTGCCCCAGGTGCCGTCGGGGTCGGCCAGGGCCGCCCGGGCATCACCGAGGTGACCGGCGAGCGCACGTCCGAGCACGGCAGCGGAGCGCTGCGCGACGAGCACGCTGAGGGATCCACCGGGCACGAGCACCGCCGCGGCGGCTCGCAGCGCCTCGGCCGGAGCATCGACGACCTCGAGCACGCCGTGGCAGATGACAACGTCGCACCCCTGCTCCCCCACAGCGTCGCCGAGGGTGGAGGCGTCACCGAGCACACCGCGCACGGAGGCGGTGACACCACCCTCGGCGGCTCGGCTCTCGAGCGAGGCCAACGCGTCAGGGCTGGGGTCGACCACGAGGACCTGGTGACCGAGGCTGGCAACCTGGACGGCGAGCCCGCCGGTGCCTCCGCCGAGGTCGACGACCCGTAGCGGCTCCCCGGCGGATCCAGCGGCCACCCGGCGAGCGTGCAGCAGGGCCTGCAACGCCTCCCACACCACAGCGCTGCGGATCGCGCTGCGGTGACGCTCACCGCTGCGTTGACCCTCGAGCACGGGCGGCCTCCTGTATCGACCCCAAACATCTGGTGGCTCAACCCTAGTGCCGCGCGCCGGACGCCGGTCGGTGTCACCCGGGGCTCCCGGGGCTGCGATGCCACAGGTTGCGCGGCACCGCCTTGGAGTCCTCCCCGGCCGGACGGACGTCGGAGTACGGCGACTGCTTGAAGCCGCTGGCATGCACCAGCACCCGGCGGCGGCCCATGCCACCGGCCGTCGGACCAGCCTCGCCCTCGGTCTGCTTGTCGAAACGCGGCGGCTGCGCCATCACCGGTCGCGTGGACCGGCTCTCGGCCGCGCCTTGCACGCAGTGTCCGTCGGCGCCGAACCCGACCGGCAGCTCGGCCATGAAGTCGTGAACCGCGACCATGCCCTCGCGCTGCCAGATCTCGTGCAAGGTCGGCAGCTCCCAGCAGCCGGTCGCCCGCAGCGAGACCCCGCGCGGACCGGTCCGTCGCAGCTCGCCGCGCACCACCAGCAGCCACGAGTGGAACAAGGTGGCGGCGTAGGGCCCCTGGGCGTCTTCGAAGAACGTGGCGTCGACCGGGCCGGTGCCGTCGTCAAGAGTGAGGAACACGACCCGGCGGCCGGAGCGGATCGGGGGCGTCTGGGTGGCGACCTTGACCCCGGTGACGAACAGCTCGGACCTGCTGCGGCGCCGCAGCAGGTCGCGGGACCAGGTGACCTGGAGCTGCTGCAGCATCGGAGCATAGAAGTCGACCACGTGATGGCTCACGTCGAGGCCGAGGATCTCGAGCTCGGCCCGCACTCGCTCGCCCCCCGACATCTCCGGCAGCCCCGACGCCTCACCGAGGCCGGGGGTGTCGCCGAGGTCGAAGGTGAGCTGGACGGCGGCATCCGGGCCGACCGGCAACGCTGCCTGCGACTGCACCGCGGCCTGCACACGTGGGTCGTTGCCGCCGGGGCCGGTTGCCACCGCGGGGATCTTCTTGCGGCGAGGTGAGGCGGCCCGCACGGCCTTGTCTGTGGCCCGGCTCCACCGGTCGAGCTCGACGACCTGGAGCAGCAGGTCGCGCCGGGTGACGGTGCCACGTCGGCGTACGGGGACGGGCAGCCCGATGCCGTAGAGCGAGTCGAGGCCACCGGCGAGCACGAGCCGCTCGGCGATGGGCCGTGACGGGCGCGCACGCTGCCACAGGTCGGTCAGCGAGTGGTAGGGCCGGGCGGCGATGATCCGGGCCACCTCGGCGTCGCTGATCCCCTTTACCTCGGCGAGCGACAACCTGATCCCATAGCCGACCCCGAGCCTTGCCGCCGCGAATTGCGGGAAAGTGCAGGGCGACACGCCGGTCGAAGGCTGCACTGTCCCGCAATTCGTGGGGGCGGCGTCGACCTTCTCGACCCGGTAGACGTCGTCGGAGACGTTGACGTCGAGCGGGAGCACCGTGATGCCGAACTGGCGGGCGTCGTCGAGGATCAGCCGCTTGGGGTACATGCCGGGGTCGTGGGTGAGCACCCCGGCGAGGAACGCTGCCGGGTGGTGGGCCTTGAGCCAGCTCGACTGGTAGGTCGGCAACGCGAACGCGGCAGCGTGGGCCTTGCAGAACCCGAAGGACGCGAACGCCTCCAGCACCTCCCAGCACCGCTGGGCGACGAAGGAGGTGTAGCCCCGGCCCAGCACCCGGGGGAAGAACCAGGTCTTGACGTCGTACTTTCCCTCGTGGTCGCCGAGCGCCCGCCTGGCCTCGTCGGCCTCGGCGAGGGTGCACCCCGTGAGCACCGCGATCATCTCGATCACCTGCTCGTGGAAGACGACCACCCCGCACGTCGGCGCCAGCACCGGCTCGAGGTCGGGGTGGAGGTACTCGGCGGTGCTCCATCCCTGCCGCGCGCGCAGGAACGGGACCACCATGTCGCTCTTGACCGGGCCGGGTCGAAACAGCGAGATGTCGATGATGATGTCGTCGAACGTCTCAGGCGCGAACTTTCCGATGAGCTCGCGCTGCCCGGGCGACTCGATCTGGAAACAGCCGAGGGTCTTGGTGCTCTGGATCAGCGCATAGGTCGCCGGGTCGTCGCGTGGGGCCTGCTCCTCGTCGTCGATGTCGATGTCGAGCCCGTCGACACGGCGTATCTCGTCGGTCGCGTGCGCCATCGCCGACTGCATCCGGATGCCGAGCACGTCGAGCTTGAGCAGCCCGAGGTCCTCGACGTCGTCCTTGTCGAACTGGCTCATCGGGAACCCGAGGAAGCTTGCCTCGACCGGGGTGCGGTCGAGCAGCGTCGCGTCGGACAACAGCACGCCACACGGGTGGACGGCGATATGGCGGGGCAGCCCGTCGAGCTTCTCGACCAGCCGGAACAGCACGTCGAGCCGCTCCTCCCCGAGCCCGGAGGCGCGCAGCTCGGGCAGCTCGCGCAGGGCGGTGCGGGCGTCCTTGGCACGAATGTGCGGGAACGCCTTGGCGATCGAGTCGATCTCACCCGGCGGCATCCCGAGAGCGGCGCCGACGTCGCGGATGGCGTGCCGCACCCGGTAGGTGTCCATCATCGAGACGCAGGCGCACCGGGTGCCGGTGTAGCGCTCGAGGATCCGCTCGTAGACCTCGGTACGCCGGGCGGACTCGACGTCGATGTCGATGTCGGGCAGCGCCTGCCGCAACGGTGAGAGGAACCGTTCCATCAGCAGCCCATGGCGCAGCGGGTCGACGCCGGAGATGCCGAGCAGGTAGTTGACGAGGCTGCCGGCCCCGGACCCCCGCGCCGCTGCCCGCACCCCCATGTCGCCGATCAGGTCGACGACGTCGGCGACGGTGAGGAAGTACGACGCGTAGCCGAGCTGGCCGATGATCTCGAGCTCGTCGTCGAGCCGCCTGCTCACCTGCGGCTGCTGGTCGGGCCGGTAGCGCCGGCCGATACCGGCGTCACAGCGGGCACGCAACAACGCGTCACCGGGCGAGCCGGAGCCGTCCGGGTGGCCACCGCCGAGCCCCGCGCTCTGCAGCTCAGGAAGATGCACCTCCCCCAGCCCGAGGTCGGTCCGCGGGTCGATCGCGCACCGGTCGGCGACCGCGCGGGTGCGGGCCAGCAACCGGTCGGCCTCACGCTGGTCGAGACCTGCGAACCGGCAGATCTCGTCGGCGATGTCGGCCATCTCCTTGCCGGTCTTGAGAAAACCCTCGGCGTTGACCCGGTCGACGTGGCGCGGGTCGAGCGGCACCAACCGGCGGACGGCGTCGAGGATGTCGGCGGCCGGGGCGTCGGAACGGTCGGCGTAGCGCACCGCGTTGGTGAGGACGACGTCGTGGTGGTGCGCCCTCGCCACCCCCGCCATCCGAGCGGCGTGCGGGCTCGAACCCGGCCCGGAGCCGGCAACCCGGTGCGACACCACCTCGACCAGCAGGTGGGTCGGGTCGACCACCTCGCGCCAGTGCCGCAGCACCGCCTGCCCCAGGTCGTCGCGACGTCGGGTCGCCGCCCACCCCAGCTCCGAGGCGGGCCCCAGCATGACGAGCAGGTCGTGGTCGGAGGTGAGCCCGGCCAGCTGGTCGGCGATCAGCTGACGGGTCGTGACAGGTGTCCCCCGCTCGCCGCGCAGGTGGGTGGCCGAGACGAGCCGGCACAGCGCTGCCCAGCCGGGTTTGCTGCCGGCAAGAAGCGTCACCCGCGCCAGCGTGGGATCACGGTAGCCACCCCCCCGGGCCGGCGAGGCCCGGCGACGCAGGCGACCCTCGGCAGGCGGGGTGGCTGTCCCGCCCGGCCCGAACAGCCCGGACGGTTCGATCGCCAGGTCGACACCGAGCACCGGCCGGACGCCGCCGCTCAGGCACGCCTTGGCGAACCGGACAGCGCCATAGAGACCGTCACGGTCGGTGAGGGCGAGCGTGTCCATCTCGGCCTCGACGGCACGCTCGACGAGCCGATGAGGCGAGGAGGCGCCGTACTTCAGGGAGTAGCCCGAAGCGACGTGCAGGTGGACGAAGGGATCCATGCGCGCCGTCAGTCCGCACAACCGAGGAGCCGCCACTGCGCGTCGCTCCAGTCGAACGCCAGGTCGAAGACACCAGCGTTGCTGGCCCCCCGGCCGCGGCCGGCCTCGACGCGCCAGACGTCGCGCTCGCCCAGCAGCTCCGCACCCAGCCGCCCACCCTCCAGCTCCGTCGTAGGTGTGGTGCCGTCGGCAGCCGCTCGGTCGGTGGTCGGCCCGGCACCGAGCAGCGCCGCCACACCCGCCTGCTCCCACCAGGCCCCGGTCTCGACCCAGTGGGCGAGGACGTCACACACCACCCAGAGCCGGCCGCGCCAGAGGAACTGCTCGGGCGCCTCCTGCCCGGCGACGAGTCCTCGGCGTACGTCGACGACGTCGTGATAGCTGCGCATCTGACTGGTGCCTCCCACTGACCGACGTGCCCGAGCAGACCGACCTTTGTCAACGTGACGGCGACGGACCGTCAGGCGCTCGTGTCGTGGGAAGCGACGAACCACCTGCGGATGCTCCAGCCGGTCTCGGGCGTCCGCAGGCTTCCCCACCGCAAGCACCACGAGACCGTCTGGGTCATCCAGCGTCTCGCCCGACGGAAGCGGGGGTCGAAGCCACTTCCGTCGGAACGAGCCGCTTCACCGGGTGGGCCGCGAAACTCCGCCCGGTGGTGTGATCGAACACCTGTTCGATCACTGAGAACAGTAAACCTCGCCACCGACAGACCGTCAAGGCTTCGCGGAGGAAGGCCGAGCCGCCCTGCCCGGCCCCGCCGCCGGAGGGCACCCCATGGCAGGGTCGGGTCCATGACCGACCACGACCTGAGCCACCCCGGCATCGACCGCGTCATCGCCGTCCTGCGCGCCAAGGGCTGGGACGGCCGTGTCCGCACGTTCCCCGACGGCGTACGGACGGCCGCTGCGGCCGCCGCGGCCCTCGGCTGCCACGTCGGCGCGATCGCGAACTCGTTGCTCTTCGACGCCGACGGGTCCCCGGTCCTGATCCTCACCTCCGGCGCCCACCGGGTCGACGTGGACCACGTCGCCGCGACCATCGGGGTCGGCGTGCTCGGCCGGGCGAGCCCCGAGTTCGTCCGCATCCACACCGGCCAGGCCATCGGCGGCGTTGCCCCGATCGGTCACCCGGCCCCGGTGCCGACCTACCTCGATCGCGCTCTCGCGCAGCACGACGTCATCTGGGCCGCGGCCGGTCACGCCCACGCCGTCTTTCCCTCGACGTACGACGAGCTGCTCACCCTCACCGGCGCCGTCGAGATCGACGTCGCCTGATCACGGGCAACGCGGCGGTGGGCAACCCCGGCGATCGGGTTTCGCGTCTGACACGATGGGCGTCGTAGCACGGCCGAGCAACAACGGGGGCACGCCTTGATGGACGAGAACACCAGCTGGCAAAGGCAGCTGCTGGCCGCCGCGGGCATGCTCGTCGTCGTCGGGCTGCTGGTCGGCGGCGTGCTCGCGGTGGTCGCTCTCAAGGCCGCCGACGTCGCCGGTGTCGGGCAGCCCCGGGTGCAGAGCACCGAACCTCCACTAGGGCTTGGTACGTCGACGCCGCCAGCGACGGAGCCGACCACCAAGTCACCCACCACGTCGGCGACCCCCACCACGTCGGCGACGATGACCAAGAAGCCTCGACCGCAACGGGTGATCAGGCTGGTCGTCTCACCGCAGCAGGCGGGCACGTACGAGCGCGTGAACCTGACCGGCGTGTATCGCGGTGCTGCGGAAGGGACCACGCTGCAGGTGCAACGCGACCAAGGGGCCGGCTGGGCCGACTTCCCGACGACCGCGACGGTGACCGCCGGCACGTTCGCCACCTACATCGAGACCGGCGTCACCGGCTTCAACCGCTTCCGGATGCTCGACACCGTCACCGGCCGCGCGTCGAACGTCGTCAAGGTGCAGATCTCCTGACCGACGTCCGCCACCGATGAGCGCGCCGGCGTACCCCACGCAGCAAAGCGCCCCAGTCCAGGAGGGTCGGACTGGGGCGCCTCGCCTCAACGGTGCGGCTGTTACTTGTTGACCACGACGTCGGCAGCGCGGACGAACGCCATCCGGTGCCCGAACCAGATCTCGTAGTACCTGTCCAGGCCCCTGACCACCGTGTGGTCGTCGGGGATGGAGTCGTTGTAGGTCTTGGCGTAGTAGTACTCGGTGGCGATCGTGGCGTCGGCGAGCGAGTACTTCTGCCCGGCCTTGATCGAGTACTGAAGCGGCCCCACCGTCTGGTACGGCACGGCCGTCCCGGCGTACGCCGACTCCTCCGGGTAGGCGCGGCCGTAGACCGGCACCGACTCGGCACCCGGCTTGGCCGACACCGTGGCACCTCCGGAGGGCAACAGCACAGGGTCGGACGTGGGTGTGTAGAGCCAACCGATCTCACCGAGGTACCACACGCCTGCCCAGTCACCGGAGCGCTGTGCGACAACGACCTTCTGACCGGCGGAGAGGCGGGCACCGATGTCAGACACGTGTGTCGTCGAGTAGCTTCCGTCGGGGTGCAGGCCGGCGTCCTTGACCAGCGGTGACGACGCGTTCGGCTGCGTGTGGAGGTAGACGAAGTTCGTCCCCTGCGGCTCACACGGACCGCTGCTCGTGCATCCGGTCACGGGCTGGATGTTGTCGGCGGAACCTGGGGCGACCGTCCAGACGTCCGACTTACTGTGGCGGTCCGGCCGGATGGCAGCGCCCATCAGGCGCATGTAGTGCTCCCAGTTCCAGTACGGGCCTGGGTCCCAGTGCATGCCACGAACGTTGGCGGGCAGGATGCCCGGGACCTGGTCGTGGCCGATGATGTGGGCACGGTCGAGTCTGACGGAGTACTTGGCGGCCAGGTAGCTCACCAGCTTCGCCGAGTTCTGGTACATCGCCTCGGTGTACCAGGAGGCACCTTGAGCGGCGTAGCCCTCGTGCTCGATGCCGATCGAGTGGGTGTTGA
>JACCVA010000155.1 GCA_013698435.1 Nocardioidaceae bacterium
GCCAGTAGGCCCTCTTCCACTTGCGGTCGGCGATCCGGCCCGTCATCTCGCTGGGCAGGTCGATACCGGTCACCTCGCCGAACCCGAACGCCTCAGCCATCTTGACCAACGGGTCAGGTGTCGTGACATCGGTCGCGTCGGCGCCGTTCTTGACCCAAAGGCCATACCCCACGCGGTAGAAGAACGTGTTGCAGGAGACCTGCATCGCCTTCGCGAAGTCGATGTAGCCATACGCCCCGGACTCGTAGTTTCTGAAGTCACGGTTGCCGACGCGCAGGTACGAAGAGCAGTTGAGCCGCGTCGCCGGCGAGTACCCGCCGTTGGTCAGGGCACCGGCGGCCATGAACGGCTTGAACGTCGACCCCGGCGCGTACTGGCCTTGGAACGCCCGCGACAGCAGAGGGGTCCCCGCCCGCCGGCTGTAGAGACGCTCGAGGTCGCCCTGTGTGATCCCGCCGGTCCAGACGTTGGGGTCGTACGTCGGCTGGCTCGCCATCGCGACCACCTGGCCGGTAGTTGCGTCGAGCACGACGGCTGCCCCGGAGTCGGCCGCGTACGTGCGGCCGGTGACGGGGTCGACCGTCCTGCGCGCCGTCATGATCGTCTGATGCAGCTGACGTTCGACGACGCCTTGAACCAAGGCGTCGATGGTCGTCACCAACGTGTCGCCGGGGACCGGCGCGATGTCATCGCCCTCACCGAGCACCCGGCCCATCGAGTCGACCGTCACCTGACGGTCGCCGGGGAAGCCGCGCAGCCAACGGTCGTACTCCTTCTCCAAACCGGCCCTGCCGACCACCGACGAAGGGCTGATCGTCGGGTCGTCGGCGGTCTCGGCGGCGTCGAGCTCGTCCTCGGTGATCGGGGAGTTGTAGCCGAGCACGTGGGCCGCGTTGATCCCGAACGGTGCCGGGTAGGCGCGCACCTTGCGGGCCTCGGCGGTGATGCCGGGGAAGTCCTCCGACTGCTCCAGGATCGATGCCGCCAGCGACTGGGAGACGTCCTTGGCGACCGGGACCGGTGCGTACGGCGAGCCGTTCCAGCAGATCGGCGACTCGGCGGCCCCGTCCTCGCCGCACAGCTTGGTCCGCCGTTCGAGCTCGCCGCCGGTGAGACCGAGCGTGTCGGCGAGCCGCTTGAGCACCGCCGTCCGCGTCGAGCCGCCGAGCCGGTCGAGCACGTCTGCGTCGACGGTCACCACCCAGGAGGTGCGGTTGGCGACGAGCGGCCGTCCCATCGCGTCGACGATGAGACCACGCGGCGCGGCCACCTCGATGTCGCGCACGGTGTTGTCCTGCGCCGCCGCCTGGTAGACATCGCCGCCGACGACCTGGAGGTACCACAGTCGCGCGAAAAGGGTGCCGAACAGCGACAGGATCATGATCTGCACGACCATGAGCCGCAGCCGGGAGCGGGACTTCAGCATGGGTCGGCTACCAGCGTTCGGCAGGCTCGAGGCGGCGGAACAGCAGCAGCACCAGGGGGATGACGAGCGGCATCAGGAGCAGGTCGTAGCCGACGGCTACCGGCAGCACCTGCAGGGCGCCGCCGACGTCCACACCGGGCTCACGGAGCACGAGGCCGGTGAGCGCGAATATGGAGGTACCGATGAAGGCCCCCGACGCGACCAGGAACACGGTCCCGGGGATGGTCGTCTCCCCGTCGGCGCGCACCATCCCCGTGAGGTATCCGACGATCACGAACGACAGCGCCCAGCGGCCAGCGGTGTGGTCTGCCGGCGGCGCCAGGTCGAGCACGAGCCCGGCGAAGAACCCGACCAGCGCGGCGTAGCTCGGGCCGCGCACCAGGGCGGCGGCGATCACCACGAGCAGCGCCAGATCGGGGACGACACCGCTGATCGAGAAGTGGCTGAAGATGCTCACCTGCAGCGTTACGGTCACCACGATGAGGACCGCCACGATGGCGGCGCGCACGGCTGTCGTCATCGTGCCTCCTGCGCCTGGTCGATGGTGGAGCGTCCGTCGACAGCGGTGACCACGGCGACGACGTCGAGAGAGGAGAAGTCGACGTACGGGTCGATCGTGGCGGTCTCGGTCAGCTCCGCGGGAGACGAGTGCACGCTGGTGACCTCTCCTATGGGCACGCCGGCGATGTAGGGCACACCGTTGCGCGAGCCCCATGAGACGACGGTGTCGCCCTCGCGGGGCGACACCGTGTGGTCGACCAGACTGAACTCGAGGGAGCCGTCACCGCTGAGGCTCCCGTCGCCGTCGAGGAAGCCGAGCTCCATCGAGTCGCCGAGACGCCCGCCGGTGGTCGACTTGCCGTCGATGATGAGGAGCACCGTTGACGTGCTGGAGGTGGCGCTGACGACGCGTCCCACCAGCCCGTCTGCGTTCATGACGGTGAGGTCGGGCACGACGCCGTCGTTTGTGCCGACGTCGATCGCGACGGTGCGCGAGAAGGACTGGGCCGGGCCCATCCCGACGACCTGTGCCGCGACGATGCCGTAGCCGGAGGTGTCGGCCAGCCGGGCGATGCGCGCCAGCGCCCCGTCGCGGCTGTCGTTGGCCGCAGCGACGCGCAGCCGTGACGTCAGCTCGGCGTTGGTCGTCTGAAGCTGCTGATTCTCGTCGCGCAGCTCGCCGACGTCACCGAAGTGGTCGGGCAGGCTCGTGAGCGGCCGCAGCGCCGCTGCGGCGCCGTCCTCCGCGGGGCCCAGCACGGTCGCCACGGCGGCGCGAAGCGGGTCGACCGGTGACGCGCGGACCTCGTGGCGGGCGTCGAGCGTGATGACCGTGACGCAGGCGAGCACGAGGAGGCCGAGCCCGGCACGCGAGCGTTGCGGCTGGTGGGGCATGGTCAGCGCCTCGGCTCCGACACCAGGACCTGCTGGAGGGCTTCGAACTCCTCGACGCACTTGCCGGCGCCCAGCGCGACGGAGTCGAGCGGACCATCGGCGACGTGGACGGGCATCCCCGTCTCGTGCCGCAGCCGCTCGTCGAGCCCGCGCAGGAGGGCACCACCGCCCGTCAGCACCACACCGCGGTCCATGATGTCGCCGGCGAGCTCGGGGGGAGTCTTGTCGAGGGTAGAACGGACCGCGTCGACGATCGCGTGCAGTGGTTCCTCGAGCGCCTGCCTCACCTCAGCGGAGGAGATCACCACGTTGCGCGGCAGACCGCTGATCATGTCGCGCCCGCGGATCTCGGCCTCCGGCTCGTCGGGCAGCGGGAACGCAGAACCGAGCGCCATCTTGATGTCCTCGGCGGTGCGCTCCCCCAGCATGAGGGAGTACTCCTTCTTCATCCAGCTGATGATCGCCTGGTCGAGGTCGTCGCCCGCCGTCCGGATCGACATGCTGGTGACGATGCCGCCGAGGCTGATGACGGCCACCTCGGTCGTGCCGCCGCCGATGTCGACGACCATGTTGCCCGTCGCCTGGTGAACAGGGAGCCCGGCGCCGATGGCGGCCGCCATCGGTTCCTCGATGATGTAGACAC
>JACCVA010000199.1 GCA_013698435.1 Nocardioidaceae bacterium
CCCCGACGTCGCGTGGACACCGCTGGCTCCGCGGCGCCTGACGAGAGACCCGACACTAAGGTGGCCGGCATGCGCACCGGCTCCGCTGCATCCTCGTGGGCGGCGGGCTGGCTGCGTGATCTGCGCGTCGCCGCCGGCCTCACCCAAGAGCAGCTGGCGCACCACACCGGGCTGGCGGTGCGCAGCATTCGCGACCTCGAACGCGGCGTCGTCAAGCGGCCGCGAATCGGCTCTCTCAAGCTGATCGCCGGGGCACTCGACCTGTCTCCGGATGCCTCCGACAAGCTTCAGCAGGCGTTTCGCGGACCAGACCCGACGGCGACGCCGCTCAACGCCACCGAGGCCGTCGGACGCGCACACGTGCAGCGCTCTCCTGCTGAGCTGCCCCGCGACATCATCCACTTCATCGGCCGCGACGGCGAGACCCGGCGCATCGGAGAGCTCTTCAGCGCGGGCAGCGGCGCCGGTCCACCGGTCATCGTGGTGTGCGGCGCCGGTGGCTTCGGCAAGACAACGCTTGCCATCCATGTGGCGCACGAGCACGCTGCGTCGTACGCCGACGGGCAGGTCTTCATCGCGCTGGCGGGTCCGCGCGACGACCACCTCAGCACCGAACGGGCGCAGCTGGAGATCCTGTGGGCTCTCGGCGTGCCCGAGCACGACCTGCCGCGGTCGGCCGCCGCACGCACCCGGCTGCTACGCACGTTGACGTCCGAGACGGCGATCCTGTTCGCGCTCGACGACGCTCGTGATGCGGCGCATGTGGAGGACCTGATCCCGTCGGGCAGTGCCAACGGCGTGATCGTCACTTCGCGGTCACCGTTGCACGAGCTCGACGTGACCGGTCGGGTCCAGCTGGCGACACTGCGCCGAGACGAGTCGGTGGCGTTGTTACAGGCGTCCAGCTCGCGCACAAACGAGCCGGCGGCCTGGTCGCGACTGGCCGAACTCTGCGGTGACTCGCCGCTCGCGCTGCGGGTGGCAGCGGCCCGGCTCGCCGCCCGCCCGGACTGGACGGCCACCGACCTCGTGATCCGGCTCGAGGAGGAGCACACCAGGCTGTCGTTCTTGAACTACGGCGTGCTCGGCGTCCGCGCCTGCCTCGGAGTCAGCTACCAAGCGCTCGCCGCTTCCGACGCTCCGCTCGACAAGCTCGCGTGCGAGGTGCTGGCCCGGCTGTCTCGCCTGCCTGCTCACGACTTCGCTGTCGAGACCATCGAGACGGTGCTGGACCTGCCGGCTGCCGACGTCGAGGGCGCGGTCGAACGGCTGGTCGACGTGCAGCTGCTGCAGTCCCGGTCACCCGACCGGGTCCGCTTCCACAACCTGACGCTGTTGTTCGCCCGGGAGCTGCCGATCGGTCCGACCGCGAACGCCGACGTGGTGCGGCTGGGCGCCACGATGGCCGCGAAGGTCACGGGGGTCGCCGCCATCTTCGGCAAGGAGCACGGCGAGCTCGCCACGCTCAGCTGGCTGCGGGAATGGCCACGGTCGCAGCGAGAGACGTTCGCCTGGTTCCGCGACGAGGTCACAAACATCGCCGACTACGTGCAGCAGCGCGCCTCGGCCACTCCGCAGGAGTACGAGATCTCCCGGTTCCTCGTGCAGGACACCTGGGTGCTGCTCGAGCACGGGCGGCTGTCCGACACGCGCGACGAGGCGGTCGCCGCCCTGCTCGCTGCCGCCGAACGCTACGACGACCCGCTCACGCAGGTCTGGTGTGAGCGGCAGCTGGGATTCGCCTACGGCAACGTCGGCGACCTTGAGACTGCTCGAGCGCACCTGGACAGGGCGGCGGCGTACCTCCCACGGCTGCCTGACGACCCCGTCGTCCGGAGCCGTGGCCACGCCTGGGTGCTATCGCTGCACGGGATCCTCGACGGCATGGCAGGAGATCTCTTCGCCGCCGAGGACCACTTGCGCGAGGCACTGCGGGTGATGAGTGGTCTGCGGCTCGAGCACCAGCGCCAGTGCCTGCAGAACCTCGCGTTCGCGCTCCTGGAGGCGGGCCGACCCGTCGAGGCGTTGCGCTACAACCTCCGGCTGCTGAACCGTCACCATGTCGTCGACGTCAACAGCGACATGGTGGCGACCCTGGGAGTGGCCGAGACGCTCGCCGCGATGAGTCGGCCGCACGATGCACTTCGCTATGCACGAATGGCGCTCGAGCTTGCCGAGCAGGCGCAGGTGCCGCGCCGTGTCTACGAGGTGCTTGTCATGATCGCCACCGAGAGCTACCACGCCGGCCTTCCCCACCAGGGGCGTGAGGCCGCGCGCCGGGCCGCCGCCGTCGTCGCCGCACAACCACCGCCGGCCCAGTGGAGCACGTCGAGCCAGCGCGCCAAGATCAGCGCCGCGGCGAGCGCCCACCCCTGAGCGCCCCAGGCGGCTGAGCCCGCGGTCAAGGTGTCGGTCAGAAGAGGAGCGCGGTGCCTGGGTCCTCGACGATCGCAGCGACGTCGGCAAGGAACTTCGAACCCTGCTCACCGTCGACGACGCGATGGTCGAACGACAGCGCCAACGTGGTGATCCAGCGCGGCCGGATCTTGTTGCCGACCACCCATGGCTGCTTGCGGATCGCGCCCATGCAGAGAATCCCCGACTCGCCAGGGTTGAGGATCGGGGTGCCGGCGTCGACGCCGAACACGCCGACGTTCGTGATCGTGAACGTGCCGCCGCTCATGTCCGCCGGCTGCGTCTTGCCCTCGCGGGCTGTCGCCGTCAGCTCCGCGAGGGACTCGGCGAGCTCGCGGGCCGTGAGCGCGTCGGCGTTCTTGACGTTGGGCACCATCAGGCCGCGCGGGGTCGCGGCGGCGATACCGAGGTTGACGTAGCGCTTCAGCACGATCTCCTGCGTCGCCTCGTCCCACGACGCGTTCACCTCAGGGGTACGCCGGGCAGCAACGCAGACAGCGCGGGCCACCACGAGGAGTGGCGACACCTTGACGTCTCGGAACTCACGCGCGGAGCGCAACCGACGAACCATCTTCATCGTCCGGGTGGCGTCGACGGTCATCCACTCGGTGACGTGAGGCGCGGTGAACGCCGACGTCACCATCGCCTGGGCGGTCATCTTGCGCACGCCCTTGACCGGGATCCGTGTCTCACGCTCGCCGGAGACCTGCACGCGGGGGCCCGAATCCGAGGCGACCGGCTGGGCCGTCGCATGGGCTGCCCCGGCCACGAACGACTGCACGTCATCGCGGCTGATCGTGCCGTTCGGACCGGTCGGCGTGACGGCGGCGAGGTCGACACCTTGATCCTTGGCCAGCTTGCGGACAGGTGGTTTGGCGAGCGCCCGGGCACGGGCGGCCGCGGCGCCGTTGTCGCCTGCGAGCGCGACCGCACGATCGGGGACGTCGGCGGGCACCGCCTGCTCGATGTCGACGTCGGGCGCGGGGGTGTTGTGTGGGGTGAAGGCGTGCTGCACGCCCAACTGTGCGGCGGCGGGCGACTGCTCCGAGGGTGAAGCGCCGCTCTTGCGGGGACGACGCTTGGCCTCGGTCGTGCGAGGGCCGTAGCCGACCAGCACCGACGTCCGCCCGCCCGGGGCGGGACCGCCGATGAGCCCCGGTTCGACGGCCTCGTCGCCCTTCGGCGTCGGCACCAGGTCTTCGGCGGCGCTGCCGACCTCCGGCGTCGTGGGTGCAGCCGCACTGCCCTCACCGGTGTCGACGGCGATGATGGGCGTGCCGACGTTGACCGTGTCACCCTCGGCAGCGAACAGCTCCACGACGGTCCCGGCGTACGGGGACGGCAGCTCGACGAGGGACTTGGCGGTCTCGATCTCGACGATGACGTCGTTGATCTTGACTGTGTCGCCGACGGCGACGTTCCAGGTGACGATCTCGGCCTCGGTGAGGCCCTCCCCGACGTCGGGGAGCTTGAACAACTTCGCGTCAGGCATGCAGCAGCTCTTCCGGTGGGTGAGGGGTCAGTAGGCGAGGGAGCGGTCGACGGCGTCGAGCACCCGGTCGAGGTCGGGAAGGTACTCCTCCTCGATCCGGCTGGGCGGGTAGGGAGTGTCGAAGCCACCGACCCGCAGCACCGGCGACTCGAGCGAGTAGAAGGACTCCTCGGTGATCCGGGCGGCGATCTCGGCGCCGAGGCCGAGGGTGAGCGGTGCCTCGTGGACCACGATGGC
>JACCVA010000202.1 GCA_013698435.1 Nocardioidaceae bacterium
GCTGGCTGGCCTTCTTCCGCGACCTGGTCGCCCGGGGCCTGTGCGGGGTCAAGCTCGTCACCTCTGACGCCCATGCCGGGCTCGTCGCTGCCATCACCGCGACGCTGGCAGGAGCTGGCTGGCAACGCTGCAGGACCCACTACGCAGCCAATCTCATGTCGGTGACCCCGAAGAGTTCATGGCCGTGGGTCAAGGCGCTGCTGCACTCGATCTACGATCAGCCCGACGCCGACGCCGTGCACGCCCAGTTCGACCGCGTCGTCGACGCCTTGACCGCAAAGCTCCCCGCCGTCGCCGAGCACCTGGAGACCGCGCGCGCCGACTTCCTCGCGTTCACCGCATTCCCGAAGGAAATCTGGCGCCAGATCTGGTCCAACAACCCCAACGAACGTCTCAACCGCGAGATCCGCCGCCGCACCGACGTCGTCGGCATCTTCCCCGACCGACCCTCGATCATCCGGCTCGTCGGCGCAGTCCTGGCCGAACAACACGACGAATGGGCCGAAGGGCGCCGCTACCTCGGAATCGACATCCTGGCCCGGGCACAAGCCGTCGAAAACACCGCCAAGGAGGTAAACGACGAACTGACCCTGCAGGCCATCACGGCCTGAACAACAACGTCGAAGGATCAGACCTCGTACACCACCTCAGTGGACTTGACCCCGGTGTCACCGATGTCCCGACACATACCTGTCAGCGATGTCCCGACACACGACACAAGCCAGATGGCTTGTGAACATGGCAAACGTGCCGGGTGCACAGTGCAGCTGCTGTGTTCACTTCGGGGCCCCAGGGCTCGGTCAGGCGAGGCGGGCGTACGCCGACGACAGTCGTCTCGGGCGGATCAGGCGACCGGGGTGCTGTTGCTGGATCTCGTGCCACAGTCGTTGGCGGGTGCGCTCGATGTTGTGGGGGACCGTGTCGACCCAGATGATGCGGCTGCATCCGGTGCCTTGGCCGCGCACCTTGTCAGTCCGCAGCTTCTCCTTCCAGAGGATCTCGGTGCCGAGGACGAGGCGTCCGGCGTCGTCGTACTGGTCTTGGTACTTGAGCCGGCCGTCGCACTCGAAAAGGTGGTCGAGCTGCGGCGAGTACATGTCGCCAAAGGCATAGGTGCCGTCATCGAAGTCGAACCGGTGTTGCAGCTCGAGATCGGTGATGTCCATGCTCTCGAGGACCGTACGGCCGAGCGTCTCAAGTGGGCTCTCGGCGAGACCGTTGGCTGCCTTGGCGACGGCGGCGAAGACGGGACCGCGCGGCTCGGTGGACAGGGCCTCGGCGCGTGCGAGCAGCTCTTGGTGGTCGGCACCTAGGCGAAGGGCGGCGTCGCCAGCCACGAGGCCGGTGCGATAGCCGAACTCCCGGCTGAGGTCGAGGACGGTCCGCAGGGGGTCGGTGAAAGGGAACCACTCTCCAGTCAGCACCTGCTCGGGGCCGAGGGCGGCGACGTGGTGCTTCACGCCCGCCTGGGTCCGACTGCTTTGGTGCTCGCCGTCACGGGTGAGGTGACTCAGACCGTCGGTGACGTCAACGAGCGGCAAGCCGTTCGGCGCAGCGGCGGAGCTGTGACTGAGCACTGCGTCGTCAGCACACACGAGCAGCGCACCAAGGGCATGGAGGTGTGCTCGAGCGGGGTCATCAAGCCCTTGCCAGCGTTGGCGGTCGGTGTACACGCCGTAGCGGACCCGAATCCACGGCCCGGCGGGGCCAGTTATGGTGGCGAACTCACGCGCCGTCAGCCCGCCGGCGATCGCTTGTGCTCGCGTGAAGATGCCGTCCTGTTTCCAGGCTGTTGCGTCCAGGAGTCCTCGCATGTCGACGATGGTGACCGGTGTCGCCGTACAGCAGCCAGCACGACCGAGCACGTTGTGGACGACGATCGGTCTGCGGCAGGGGTGTGGACGGCCGCGATAGCTGGCAGCGCAAGGCCTGCCCCCGCGGACCGTACCGATCAGAATGTGAACAATGCAGATGCACTGTTCACACGGCAGATTGGCCATGTGCACAAGCCATCTGCATTGTTCACATGGCAAACGCCCCCCGGCGGGAGGGGGTCAGGGGTGGAGGGCGGTGCCGGCTGCGCGCAGGTGCTCGCAGGCTTCGCGTACGCGCGTCGCCATCCCAGCCTCGGCGGCCTTGCCGTAGGCGCGTGGGTCGTAGACCTTCTTGTCGCCCACCTCGCCGTCCACCTTCAAGACGCCGGAGTAGTTGGTGAACATGTGGTCGACGATCGGCCGGGTGAACGCGTACTGGGTGTCTGTGTCGACGTTCATCTTCACCACGCCGTAGTCGAGAGCCGCCCGGATCTCCTCCAGCGTCGAGCCCGACCCACCGTGGAAGACGAGGTCGAACGGCTTCGCGTCAGCGTCCAACCCGTGCTCCTTGGCCACTGCTTCCTGAGCGGCCTTGAGGATCTCCGGGCGCAGCTTGACGTTGCCGGGCTTGTAGACCCCGTGCACGTTGCCGAAGGTCAGCGCGGCCATGTAGCGGCCGTGCTCACCGAGCCCGAGCGCCTGTGCTGTCCGCAGTGCGTCGTCGGGCGTCGTGTAGAGCTTGTCGTCCATCGCCCCCACGACGCCGTCCTCCTCGCCGCCGACGACACCGACCTCGATCTCGAGCACGATCTTGGCTGCGGTGGCCTGGGCCAGCAGCTCCTTCGCGATCGATAGGTTCTCCTCCAGCGGCACTGCGGACCCGTCCCACATGTGGGACTGGAAGATCGGCAAGCCCCCCGCGTCGACTCGTTCCTTCGATGCGGCAAGCAGTGGCCGCACGAAGCCGTCGAGCTTGTCCTGCGGGCAGTGGTCGGTGTGCAACGCGATGTTCACCGGGTACTTCTTGGCGGCCTCCTCGGCGAACGCCGCGAACGCCAGCGAGCCCGCCACCATGTCTTTGATCGAGGCGCCCGAGAGGAACTCCGCCCCGCCGGTGGACACCTGCACGATGCCGTCGCTCTCGGCCTCGGCGAAGCCGCGCATCGCAGCGTGCAGGGTCTGTGACGACGTCACGTTGATGGCCGGGTAGGCGAACCGGCCCTGCTTCGCCTTGTCGAGCATGGCGGCGTACACGTCGGGGGTGGCGAGGGGCATCTCGGGACTCCGTCTCGGTCTGTTCGGTCGCGGTCATGCGGCGGATGCGTCCAGTATCTCGCGTCGACCCGAGGCCTGCCACAGCGACTGACCACGGCTCGGACATCGTGCGTACGCCGGGGGCGGCGCGCTTACCGCGGATCGACGACGTGCTGGCGAATCCACGCGTGCATCGCGATAGCGGCAGCAGCACCGGCGTTGATCGACCGCGTCGAGCCGAACTGGGCGATCGAAAGCGTCGACGCACACGCCTGTCGCATCCCGCCGGTGAGGCCCGGTCCTTCCTGCCCGAACACCAGCACGCAGCGCTCGGGCAGGTGGCTGTGCTCCAACGGCGACGCACCTGGCAGGTTGTCGACACCGAGCAGCGGCAAAGCCTCGGCTTCGGCCCACGCGGCGAAGCTCGCCACGCTCTCGTGGTGACGCACGTGCTGGTAGCGGTCGGTCACCATGGCGCCTCGTCGGTTCCACCGTTTGCGGCCGACGACATGCACCTCGGCCGCAAGGAACGCGTTGGCCGTGCGGACCACCGAGCCGATGTTGAAGTCGTGCTGCCAGTTCTCGATCGCGACGTGGAAGGTGTGCCGACGGGTGTCCAGGTCGGCAACGATTGCCTCGAGCCGCCAGTAGCGGTAC
>JACCVA010000205.1 GCA_013698435.1 Nocardioidaceae bacterium
CATCGGGGCGCTCTTTCCACTCAAGTGGCTGGCTCAGGGCATGAGATCGGTATTCCTGCCCAGCGCGTTCCAGACGCAGGAAGTCGCCGGGTCGTGGCAACTGCCGCAGACCGCGGTCGTACTGGCGAGCTGGGCCATCATCGGGCTGCTGGTCGCATTGCGGACGTTTCGCTGGGCTCGCCGGGACGCCGGCTGACAACGACCGCTGACAGCCGACGGACGCCCGGATCAGCGCTCCCATCCCCACCCAACATCGTCTCAAGGGGATCCCCATGCGACGTAGGCGCCCAGACTCCGGGCGGTGAAGGGGGCGTGTCGGCCGCTGATCAGGCGTCCCGTCCGGGTCCGGGCCGGTTCACGATCCAGCGCTCCGGGACCGAATGCTGAATCGCTTGAACATGGCTACTTCTCCCCTCTCAAGAGACCCCGACCGCCCGCGTACTTCTTGTGAACCGCCTGTCGGGTCACGCCGAGGCAGACGGCGATCTCCTGCCAGGACCAGTTCTGGTCGGCCGGCGAGACGCAGCTGTACGTCTTCGGCGTTCGGAACCTGGCGATCCACTACCAGCGTCCAGCCGACCCCGTGAGCACAAGCGGGATTGCGACGCTCGACATCAGCGGTCCTGGGAACCTCTTCATCGACAACGGAGGTGATAACCCTGACTACGTCAAGGTGCCTGACCAACAGGGCTCGCAGAGGAATGTGCCTACCGCAGCTACGGGAGAAGCGCTGACCATCCAATTGCAAGGCGGCGACGGTTTCTTCACTGCGGATCCCGACGGCAATTGGCTTTCTACGATCATCTTTTCTACGTCCACCGACCTGGGCTGCAGGGTGTCAACGCTGGCCACTGCCCCGTGCAAGGCCAGATCATGGACGGCGCAGGATGAACGGGCGCCACAGAGATGCGTCGGCGAGGGCAGCGTCGGAGCTGTCTTCTCCAATGAGCTGCTGACCGACCGGCTGCTCGACCACGACCACCTCGACGTCCGACCTATCGGGAGCTAGAGCGACCGGTACGCCGGGAAGCCCCGGTGCTCGAGCAGGTCGATCAGGTAGGTGCCGTAGCCGCTCTTCAGCAACGACTCGGCCCGCTCGCGCAGCTCGTCGTCGGACAGGAAGCCTTGGCGCCAGGCGATCTCCTCCGGTGCACCGATCTTGAGCCCCTGCCGGTGCTCGATCGTCCGGATGAAGTTGCCGGCGTCGTTGAGGGACTCGAACGTGCCGGTGTCGAGCCAAGCAGTGCCGCGCGCAAGCACATGCACGTGCAGGGCCAAGCGCTCGAGGTAGACCCGGTTGACGTCTGTGATCTCGTACTCGCCGCGCGCCGACGGCGCGAGACCGCGGGCGATCTCGACCACGTCGTTGTCGTAGAAGTAGAGCCCGGGCACGGCGTAGTTGCTCTCGGGGTGCGCGGGCTTCTCCTGGAGCGACAAGGCGCGCCCCGACTCGTCGAAGGTGACCACGCCGTAGGCCTGGGGGTCCTGGACCCAGTAGGCGAAGATCGCTGCGCCCTCGACCTCGACGAAGCGCTTCAGCTGCAGTCCGAGGCCCTGGCCGTAGAAGATGTTGTCGCCGAGGACCAGCGCACAGCGATCGGCCCCGATGAAGTCGGCGCCGATGACGAACGCCTGCGCCAGGCCGTTCGGCTCGCTCTGCTGCGCGTAGCTGAGTGAGATCCCGAACCTCGATCCGTCGCCGAGCAGCCGTTCGAACCCCGCAGCCTCGTGCGGGGTGGTGATCACCAGGATGTCTCGGATGCCCGCGAGCATGAGCGTCGAGAGCGGGTAGTAGATCATCGGCTTGTCGTAGACGGGCATCAGCTGCTTGCTGACGCCCAACGTGATCGGGTGGAGACGCGAGCCGGTTCCGCCGGCCAAGATGATTCCCCGCATGGGACACGACTATCACGGATGCGGCACGTGGCGGGCCTGCTGTACGCCGACTCAGAGACCCGGCGGCAGTGGCGGGGCGTCGTCGGCGGACACCGCACCCAGGCCCGCGCGTCCTCGGTACTCCTCGGCCAGCAGCACCAGGAAGGCCATCAGCTGTGCGGTGAGGAACGCCCAACAGGTCTGCTCCAGAGCCGCCAGGTCGGTGACCGTCAGCACGAAGGCGGCGGATACGGCACCGACTACCCAGGCTGCGGCGACGGCGCCGGCTCTGTTGAGGGCAAGGACGAGGATGGTCGTCACCAGGTTGGCCAGCGCGACAGCGCTACCGACGGCCACCAGCACGGTCGTGCCGGTGCCGAGGGTGACGTCGTCGCCGAAGACCAGCCGGACCAGGGCCGGTCCGATGGTGGCTCCCACCAAGGCGGCCAACGCGGCCGCAGCAACCGCGGACGTCACCACCACCATCTGCACTCGCCGCAACTCGGCGCGTTGCCCATTGACCACCATTGCCGTGAGCCGACCGGTCAGCTGGGCCACCACTCCGAGCGCGAGCATGTAGGGCGCCCGGAACAAGGCCAGCGCGGCGAACAACGCGGTCACCTGCGCCGCTGACCCACCCCGCAAAGCCAGCACCACGGGCCCGCCGGTGAGGATCACCTGGCCGAGCAGCTGCCCGGACGCGGCTCCGCTCAGAAACCCGAGGGGGGAGGAGCTGGTGGTCTCCGACCTTTCTCCCGGCGCCAACCGGAGCGAGGACGGCCAACCGAAGGCGACGAGGTGACCGGCGACCAGGCACAGACCGAACGCGACCGGCTGCTCCACATCGGCCACGACGAGCACCAGCGCCGCCAGCCAGCGGACCGCGTTCTCCGCCACCAGCATCGCGGCGACACTTGTGAACTGGCGGCGAGCGGTCAGCGTGCCGCGGGCGACCCCCATCAGTCCGGAACCGGCCGTGACACCGACCATCAGCAGGGCGAACACCGCCTGGTCCTGACGGAAAAGCACGTCGCCGGCAAACCAGGAGAGCAGACCGACGAGGGCAGACGTCCCGGCGACCACAGCACCGATCCGGGGAAGCGCTCTCCTGACCACGCCCTCGTCGTACGCGGTCGCGGTACGTGCGATCCAGTGTTGGACCGGGAACGTGAACGCCGCCGCCGCCAGGCTCCAGTAGGTCCACAAGACGGTGACCGGCGAGGCCGCGACCGGGCCGAGCGCCCGTGTCGACGTCGCGAAGAACACGTAGGCGAGCAGACCCGTGACCACCGACCCGGCGGCGAGTGCCGTGGTGTCGCGGGTCCGCAGTCTCATCGCGAGCATTGTGCCACCGACGACGGATCGCGCTGCTCCGCCGGACGCCCTACTTGTCGATGTCTCCGACGACGAAGAACATCGAGCCCAAGATCGCCACCATGTCCGCGATCACGCATCCGGGCAGCATCTGCGGCAGCACCGCGATGTTGTTGAACGAAGCCGACCGCAGCTTGAGCCGCCACGGAGTCTTCTCACCGCGCGACACCAGGTAGTAGCCGTTGATACCCAGCGGATTCTCGGTCCACGCGTAGGTGTGGCCCTCCGGTGCCTTCAGGATCTTCGGCAGCCGCACGTTGATCGGTCCCTGCGGAAGGCTCCCGATCCGCGCCACACAGGCTTCGGCGACGGTGAGCGACACCCGTACCTCGTCGAGCAGGAGACGAAAGCGTGCGTAGCAGTCGCCTGTGGTGCCGAGCGGGACGGTGAGCTCCCCGGAGCTGACGAGCTCGTCGTACGCCAGGTAGCTGTCGTCGCGCCGGAGGTCGAAGTCGACACCGGAGCCCCGCGCGATCGGGCCGGACACCCCGTACTGCGCGATGAGATCCGGGCCAAGTACGCCGACGCCGCGGGTGCGGGCGGCGAAGATCTCGTTGCCAAAGATCAGGTCCTCGATCTGGGGGAGCCGGGAGCGGACGGCCGCGATCGCCGCCGACACCCGTCCCAGCCAGCCGGCCGGCAGATCCTCCTTCAGGCCGCCGACCCGGTTGAACATGTAGTGCATCCGGCCGCCCGAGATCTCCTCCATCACCTCCTGGATGGTCTCGCGCTCGCGGAAGGCGTAGAAGATCGGTGTGATCGCACCGACCTCGAGAGGGTAGGAGCCGAGGAACATGAGGTGGTTGAGCACCCGGTTGAGCTCGGCCAGCAACATCCGGGTCCAGGTAGCCCGGATGGGGACCTCCATCCCCAGCATGCGTTCCACCGCCAGCACGACCCCGAGCTCCGACGAGAACGCCGACAACCAGTCGTGCCGGTTCGCCAGCACGATGATCTGCCGGTAGTCCCTGACCTCGAAGAGCTTCTCGACGCCACGGTGCATGTAGCCGATGATCGGCTCGCAGTCGACGATGCGCTCGCCGTCCAACGTGACCCGGAGCCGGAGTACGCCGTGCGTCGCCGGGTGCTGCGGCCCGATGTTCAAGACCATGTCCTCGGTGGCGAGCTCGCTGTCGGTTCCGGTGCCGCCGCGCTCGTAGCCTCCGAAGGCCTCGGCGCCGGCGCCGAGGCCGATGATCCGCTGCTCCGTCACGCTGTCACTCTGCCACGCCCGTCGACGGCGCTAGAGCTCGCGAACGACCTTGGCGGGGTTGCCCACGGCGAGGACGCCGGCCGGCAGGTCCTTGGTCACGATCGCTCCGGCGCCGATCACGGTGTCATCGCCGACGGTGACACCGGGACAGATGATGACACCGCCGCCGATCCAGACGTTCGCGCCGATGGTGATCGGCCGCGCCGTCTCCCACCTGTCCTTGCGGCGCTGTGCCTCGAGCGGATGCACCGGCGTGAGGAACTGCACGTTGGGTCCGACCTGGCAGTGGTCGCCGAGCGTGATCGTGGCGACGTCGGCAAGCTGACACCCGTAGTTGAGGAACACACCGGTGCCGATCCGGACGTTGGACCCGTAGTCGACGTACACCGGTGAGCGGACCTCCACCTCGTCGCCGACGGCCCCGAACAGCTCGATCAGGAGGGCCCGACGTCCCAACGGGTCGGCGACGGGGGTGGCGTTGTACTGCTCCATCAGCGTCTGTCGCTCGCGCTGGAGGTCGAGGACGGACTCGTCGGTGATGTACCAGTCGCCGGCGCTCATGCGTTCGGTGTTGGAGGTCATAGGACCGATGATAGATACCCGCGTCGTCGGCTAGGTGGGGCCCGTGTCGGACACTCGGGGGCTGTCGGACCGTTCAGGCGACGTTCCATGGGGACAGGTCCTGCCCCAGCCAGGCGGCCATTCGGTCGTTGTACGGCGTGAAGTGCTCCACCAGCCTCGACCGCGTCTCGGGCCGTATCGGCGGGTAGGCGGTGCGAGCGCCCTTGCGCCTCCCTGAGGCATCCGTTGCCCGATAGGCATTGCGCCACACCTCCTTGATCGTCCTAGCCGGCTCGGTGTCGACGCCGAGGAACGCGAAGAGCCGCTCCAGGCTGATCTCCCGCTGTGCGATGAAATCCTCGAAGAGCATCACGTAGATGCGCTCACGGGCGTGGCCGGACTCGAGGGCCTCGATCTGGTCGATGTAGTGCCCTCGGTCGACGTAGGAGTAGCACTTGCGGGCCCTCAGCTCGCCGGTGGCCAGGCGCTCCTTCTCCAGGTCAAGCGCCTCCTCGAACGGAGCGCTCTCGTGGCCGAGCCGCCGCTCGTGCCAGTAGTGGGAGTAGGCACGCCTCGCCGGATCCCTGAGGATGACAACGATCTTGGCGTCGGGCAGCGTCGCCTGCATGCGAGCCCGCGTGGCCGAGTCATAGAGGTACGCCGGCGTACCTTCACCGACGTGCACATGACGCGGCCGCATCGTGAACTGCTCGCGGTACCAGTCGAGACCGCGATCGAAGTGACGGTCGAAGAAGTGCAGCTCCCTCGGACGCGACATGGACACTTGCGGGTGCTGACGAAGGAGAGTGACCAGGCTCGACGTCCCACATTTCTGCGCTCCGGCTATCACGAGGGTGGGCAGCGGCAGCGGCATCCGGCATCCTTTCGTGGTGCGCCGTGCACCTCGTCTTGGTGATCGTCGAGGCCGGCGGCAGCGGGCCTACCTTATCGAGCAGGCGGTGGCTGTTCTGCCCAAGACCTCGACGTCAGCGGTGAGGACCTGCGCGAACCCGTGGCCCGCTACGAATGGACCCCGTCCCGCGGACCTGGTGCACACTCTCCGCTCCGCCTACTTGCGTCTGGGTTTGAAGCGTTGGTGGCGGATGGGTGTGCGGTCGGGGTCGACGCGTGCGGGTGGGATGATCTCGGGGGTGCCGTCGGGGGCCATCACGACTGCCCATTGGCCTTGGTGGATGAGGTGGTGGTGGAAGCTGCAGAGCAGGCACCCTTGGTCGATGTCGGTGGGTCCGCCGTCTGCCCAGGCGATGATGTGGTGGGCTTCGGTCCAGGCGGCGGGTCGTTCACACCCGGGAAAGACGCAGCCTTGGTGTCTGATGGCGAGGCGATGCGTTGGTAGCGGTCGAACAGTCGCCGGGTGCGGCCCAGGTCGAGGATGGCGGAGTCTGCACCTAACACGGCCGGCAGCACACCGGCGTTGCAGGTGAGCCGGCGGGCTTGCCTGACGGAGATGGGGGTGCCGGTGGTGAGGGTCGCTTCGCCGACCCCTGCTAGGAGTTTGTGGTGGTCGACGGTGACGACCACGGTGGCGTTGCCGGTGCCGTGGGTGGGGAGCTTGTCGGTGGGCAGGTGTTCGAGCAGCTCCACGAACGCCCGACCCAGTCGTTGCCGATACGTCAGCTGTGCCGGGTCCGTCTCCGGGGACGGTGCACCGATACCAGTGGTGGGGCTGAGGGGGTGCACCGGCACCAGAACCGTCTGCTGTGGCGGTGTGGTTGCGTCTCGGGGAGGCGATGGCGTCCAGGGCGGTGGTGAGCATGTCGTAGGCAAGGTTGGGCATCTTGCCGGAGAACCGGGCCACCCCGTCG
>JACCVA010000229.1 GCA_013698435.1 Nocardioidaceae bacterium
GCACCAGCTGCCGGTTGGCGACCGGGTCGGAGACGGCCGCTCCGACGGCTACCACGCCGAGCAACCCTCCCCCGACGTACCCGAGCATGCGGCCACCGGTCGCCGCGAACTTCTCGACGAGCGGACCACCAGCGTCCACGGCAGGGTTGGGCATGCAAGAAACGATAGTTGTCCGCAGCCGCAGACCAAGTCTTGAGACGCAACCGTTGCCAACACGAGCCCGCGGCTGCGCGACTTATGCGTTCGCCCCGCCTGGACCGCCCGTTCAGTGACCACCTCATCCGCCACAGGATTTGGCAGACACACCACTAGAATGCGTTGGTGGCAACTCCCGTAGCGACCTCTCCCGGACCCGGCTTGGAGGGTCTGGCCGACGCCGTGTCGTCCCCAGGTGCGCTGCACCGCTTCCTCCACGGTTTGCCCGGCGTGGACCAGGTGGGCTGCGAGGCCCGCGTCGCGACCCTGTCGAGCCGGTCCATCAAGACGACCAGCAAGGCGTGGGCGCTCGACCTGGCCGTGTCGATGATCGACCTCACCACCCTCGAGGGCCAAGACACTGTGGGCAAGGTCCGTGCACTGTGCGCCAAGGGGCAGCGGCCCGACCCCGAGGACTCGACCTGTCCCCAGGTCGCCGCTATCTGCGTCTACCCCGACATGGTCGCCACCGCCAAAGCCGCGCTGGGCAGCTCCGGCGTCCACGTGGCATCGGTCGCGACCGCGTTCCCGTCGGGCCGGTCGACGCTCGACATCAAGCTTCAAGACACCCAGGACGCCGTGGCCGCCGGCGCCGACGAGATCGACATGGTGATCGACCGCGGCGCGTTCTTGTCCGGCGACTTCCAGCGTGTGTTCGACGACATCGTCGCCGTCAAGCAGGCGTGCCGCCGCCCGACCGGCGACGACGCGCACCTCAAGGTCATCATGGAGACCGGCGAGCTCGTCACCTACGACAACGTCCGCCGCGCGTCATGGTTGTCGATGCTCGCCGGCGCCGACTTCATCAAGTCCAGCACCGGCAAGGTCCAGCCGGCCGCCACGATGCCGGTCACATTGATCATGCTCGAAGCCGTGCGCGACTTCCGCGAGGCGACCGGCCGGATGGTCGGCGTCAAGGCGGCGGGCGGCATCAGCACCGCCAAGGACGCGATCAAATACCTCGTGATGGTCAACGAGACCACCGGCGACGACTGGCTCGAACCGCACTGGTTCCGGTTCGGCGCTTCGCGCCTGCTCAACGACCTGCTGATGCAACGCACCAAGATGACCACCGGCCGGTATTCCGGTCCCGACTACTTCACGCTGGATTAGAGGCCGCCCTGATGGCATTCGAGTACGCCCCAGCTCCGGAGTCGCGCGCGATCGTCGACCTCAAGTCGTCGTATGGCCTGTTCATCGGCGGCGAGTTCGTCGACGGCAGTGGCCACGCGTTCAAGTCCGTGAGCCCGGCCACCGAGGAGGTCCTCGCGGAGGTCGCCGAGGCGACCGACGCAGACGTCGACAGGGCAGTCGCGGCGGCCCGTCGTGCGTACGCCCGCACCTGGTCGAAGATGTCGGGCGCCCAACGGTCGAAGTACCTTTTCCGGATCGCGCGCATCATCCAGGAGCGGTCCCGCGAGCTGGCCGTGCTCGAGTCGCTCGACAACGGCAAGCCGATCCGCGAGTCCCGCGACGTCGACATCCCCCTCGTGGCCGCGTACTTCTTCTACTACGCCGGGTGGGCCGACAAGCTCGAGTACGCGCTGCCGCAGCGACGCGGCGGCACCTCGACGCCGCGCCCGCTCGGCGTGGCTGGGCAGGTGATCCCCTGGAACTTCCCGTTGCTCATGCTGGCGTGGAAGATCGCGCCCGCGCTGGCGGCCGGCAACACCGTCGTGCTCAAGCCTGCCGAGACGACCTCGCTCACAGCACTGCTGTTCGCCGAGATCTGCCAGCAGGCCGACCTGCCGCCCGGAGTCGTCAACATCGTCACCGGGGCAGGCGAGACCGGCCGCGCTCTGGTCGGCCACCCCGACGTCGACAAGGTCGCCTTCACCGGGTCGACCGAGGTCGGCAAGGCGATCGGACGCACCGTCGCCGGCACCCGCAAGTCCGTCACGCTCGAGCTGGGCGGCAAAGCGGCCAACATCGTCTTCGACGACGCCCCCATCGACCAGGCGGTCGAGGGCATCGTCAACGGCATCTTCTTCAACCAGGGTCACGTGTGCTGCGCCGGCTCGCGGCTCCTCGTCCAGGAGAGCGTGTACGACGACGTGCTGGCCCGGTTGAAACGGCGGATGGCGACACTTCGGCTGGGCGATCCGCTCGACAAGAACACCGATGTCGGGGCGATCAACTCCAGTGAGCAGCTTGCCCGCATCCGTGAGCTGTCGGCCGTGGGCGAGACCGAGGGTGCCGAACGCTGGTCACCCCCCTGCGAGCTGCCCGACCGCGGGTTCTGGTTCGCGCCGACGATCTTCACCGGCGTGAGCCAGGCGCATCGGATCGCGCGCGAGGAGATCTTCGGCCCGGTGCTGTCCATCCTCACCTTCCGCACCCCTGCCGAGGCCGTCGAGAAGGCCAACAACACGCCCTTCGGGCTGTCGGCCGGTGTGTGGACCGACAAGGGTTCACGCATCCTGTGGATGGCCAACCAGCTCCGCGCCGGCGTCGTGTGGGCCAACACGTTCAACCGTTTCGATCCGACCAGCCCGTTCGGCGGTTACAAGGAGTCGGGCTACGGCCGCGAGGGCGGCCGCCACGGTCTGGAGGCCTACCTTGCCACGTGACAGCAGGCTCGAAGTCCGCAAGACCTCCAAGCTCTACATCGGCGGCAAGTTCGCGCGCAGCGAGAGCGGCCGCTCTTACGTCGTCAACGACGGCCGGGGGCGCTTCCTCGCCAACGCCGCCGCCGCCTCGCGCAAGGACGCCCGTGACGCCGTCGTCGCCGCACGCAAGGCGTTCCCTGGCTGGTCAGGCGCGACGGCGTACAACCGCGGCCAGGTCCTCTACCGGGTCGCCGAGGTGATGGAGGGCCGCCGCCAGCAGTTCACCGACGAGGTGGCCACGGCCGAGGGCGTCACCCGTGCCCGCGCCAGCCGCAGCGTCGACCAGGCGATCGACCGGCTCGTCTGGTACGCCGGCTGGACCGACAAGATCGCGCAGGTGGTCGGCGCCACCAACCCGGTGGCCGGACCGTACTTCGACTTCTCGGTCCCCGAGCCGACCGGCGTCGTAGCCGTGCTGGCGCCTCAGCAGTCGTCTCTGCTGGGGCTCGTCTCGGTCGTCGCACCGGTCGTGGCCGGGGGCAACACGGTTGTGGTGACGTCGTCGCGAGACCGACCGCTGCCCGCGATCTCGTTCGCCGAGGTGCTGGCCACCTCCGACGTGCCCGGCGGCGTGGTCAACATCTTGACCGGCTCGGTCGGCGACACCGCCCCGTGGCTCGCCTCACACATGGACGTCAACGCCCTCGACCTCACCGGCGCTGCCGGCGACGCCGAGCACGCCACCTTGCTCGAGGTGGCTGCCGTCGACAACCTCAAGCGCGTTCGCCGTGCGCCCGACGCCGAACCGGACTGGACGCTCGACCCCGGCCTCGACCGCATCACGAGCTTCCTCGAGACCAAGACGGTCTGGCACCCCATCGGCGTGTGACGTCTCCTGCCGAGGCGGCACGATGAGCGACGTCGACCCGCACGCCGACACCGCCGACCGGACCGTCATGAGTGACGGCGTCGGCCGGCTGCTGTTCACCTACACCGTCACCGAGAGTGCGGGGACGGCGCGACCGTGGGCCGACCAGGTGTGGCGGCCGGGTGAGGTGCCGGTTGCCGCCGTGTGCGAAACCGCCATCGCAGCCTTCCCCGGGTGGCGGCTGTCCACCGCCGACGCCGCGCTCGTCACCGCTCTGGAGAAGTCCGGCGCCACCGCGAGGCGACACGCGCACACGATGACGCACCCACTTGTCGATCTGCCCGACGTACGGCGGGTCGAAGGCCTGCGCATCGAGAAGCTGACCGTGGCGATGCTCGACGAGCACGCCGACGAGCTGGGTGCGATGCACGTCGCGGCCTACCCATCAGACCACCCCGACGCCGTCGACGGCGACACCGAAGCCCTGGCCGACCAGCTGCGCGCCACCGCGCGAGGTGAGCTGCTCGGGCCGTTGATGGACGTGTCGCGAGCTGCCTGGTCGACAGAAGCGGCCCTTGGCGTGTGTCTGGTGGTCGACCGGGCTGGGCGGCCGCCACACGCCGGTCCCTGGGTGATCGACGTGTTCCGCCATCCTGCGGCGCCGCACGGTGCTGGAACTGCTCTACTAGCGGCGACCCTGCATGCGGCCGCCCGGCAGGAGCTGTCAGCGTTGTCGCTCGCCGTCAGTCACGACAACGTGCAGGCCAGGAAGGTCTACGAGCGCCTCGGTTTCCGCGACGTGCACGAGGACTGGACGGTCGACCTTCCGGCCTGATTCCCGGAGGCGACCTTCCGGCACAATGAACCCCCGTGGACGCACGGGTGATCTTGCTGGCGGGGCCGTCGGGCGCCGGGAAGTCTCGACTCGCCGCGCGGTCACGCCTGCCGATACTGCAGCTGGATGACTTCTACAGGGACGGCGACGACCCGTCGCTCCCCCGCTTCGACGATGGCGCGGTCGACTGGGACCACCCGCAGTCCTGGGACCCCGATGCCGCGCTGGCCGCGGTCTTCGACCTTTGCCACGAAGGGAAGACAGACACCCCGGTGTACGAGATCTCGGCGAACCGTCGCGTCGGCTCGCAGGTGCTCGAGCTCGACGGTTCGGCGCACGTGATCGCGGAGGGCATCTTCGCGGGCGAGCTCGTGGCCGGCTGTCAGCGGGCCGGCGTGCTCGAGAAGGCCATTTGCGTGCGCCGGTCCCGCTGGTTGACGTTCGTGCTGCGGCTCACGCGCGACCTGCGCGAGCACCGCAAGGCACCGCTGGTGCTGCTGCGGCGTGGCTGGCGGCTGACCTGGCAAGAGCCGGCGATCGTGGCCGCCCTCGAGGCGGCGGGCTGCACGGCGATGACCCCTCGCCAGACCGAGCAGTTCCTCGCCAC
>JACCVA010000234.1 GCA_013698435.1 Nocardioidaceae bacterium
AGGTCGGTCTCGACCAGATCGGCGGCCAGCTCGACAAGTCTCCCGTGAGCTGCGTTGAGGGCACCGGCAGCAGCGGCGACCTGCGCCTCGATCGCCTGGACCTGCTCCTCGCGTACCGTCAACATACAAATAATCGTACAGGTGTTCGGCGACATTCCGCGGCTCAATTTCCGGGGGTGTGGACAACAGACCAGTTGCGGGCGTAAGTGGCTGCAACCGGTCGGCGGTCACCAGGTTCCGCGGTGGACGACGTCGGAGAGGGGGGTTCGGCCTCGCTTGAGCGACGGCGACAAGGTGTCGGGCGCGCGGTGGCCGATGCTGATCGCACCGATGGGACTGTAGGTCTCCGGCACTGCGAACTCGGACCGGAACGCTTCTCGCTGTGGTTTCGGTATGCCGAAGAAGCACGCGCCGAGGCCCTCGTCGGTGACGGTCTGCAGCATCAGCAGCGCCGCCATGCCCGTGTCGATGTCCCAGTAGGGGACCGGCCAACGGTCCTCGTCCTTGTCGGTCCAGCCCTTGTCGGGCTCGGCGTACCGGTCCAGGTACGCCTGCTTGCACGCCAGCGGGACGACCACCACCGGGGCGCTCTGCATCCCGCGCAGCCAGCTGTCCGGCTCGTCCTCGTTGTCGTCGGGAGTAGTGGCGGCCCAGAACCGCTGCACGTCCTCAGTCGTGTCGAGCAGGAGGAAGGCCCACCCCTGGCTGAAGCCTGCGCTGGGCGCGTGCAGGGCGTTGGTGAGGATCCGGTCCACCACGTGTGGATCTACCGGTTCGTCTGAGTAGTTACGCACCATCCGGCGCCCGTTGACGACCTGCTGGAACTCCACGTCCACGCTCCTGCCTGGTTGTCCGGGGAGGAAGCGCGGAACTCTACCAAGCGGTTCCCGCAGTCGGTGGAAGCTCCGGCATGGGTCTTGACAGGAAGAAAATGTGGACCATGATTGGTCTGGACCAATGGTTCACTTCGATTTGGGAGTCTCGACCGTGCGCACCTCACGATTCCTCGTTGCCGCCCTCACCTTCGCCTCGCTCACCGCCGTACCTCATGGCACCACGGCCGGCGCAGCAACGACAGCTGGACCTGGCGCCGCGGCCCAGTCAGGCGCCGTGACAACGTGCACCACATCGCCTGATGCGCCCAAGAGGCAGTACCGGGCCGAGTGGATCGCGAGCGTCGTCAACATCGACTGGCCGTCGCGGCCCGGTCTCACCCCGGCCCAGCAGCAAGCCGAACTCATCGGCTGGTACGACGAGGCAGTCGGCCGCGGGCTCAACTCCGTCATCGTGCAGGTGCGGCCGACGGCCGACACGTTCTGGCCGTCGGATCTCGAGCCGTGGTCGAAGTACCTCACCGGCACGCAGGGCCAGGACCCGGGTTACGACCCGCTGGCCTTCGCGGTTGAGCAGGCACACCAGCGCAACCTCGAGTTCCATGCCTGGCTGAACCCCTACCGGGTGTCGATGGACACCAACCGTGACGCACTCGTCGCGAGCCATCCCGCGCGCGTCCATCCCGACTGGGTCGAGGCGTACGGCGGGAAGCTCTACTACAACCCCGGCATCCCCGAGGTTCGCACGCTCACCGAAGACGTCATCATGGAGACGGTCACCCGCTACGACATCGACGGCGTGCACTTCGACGACTACTTCTACCCCTATCCGGTGGCCGGCCAGGCATTCCCCGACAGCGACACCTATGCACAGTACGGCGCCGGCTTTGACAACTTGGCCGACTGGCGGCGGCACAACACCGACCTGCTCGTGTCCGAGCTGGACCAGCGCATCCACGCGGCAAAGCCGTGGGTGAAGTTCGGCGTCAGCCCCTTCGCCGTATGGCGCAACGTCGCCACCGACCCTGAAGGCTCCGACACCACTGCTGGTGTGCAGACGTACGACGACCTGTACGCCGACACCCGCCGCTGGGTGCGTGAGGAGTGGGTGGACTACATCGCGCCGCAGGTCTACTGGAACATCGGGTTTGCCCCTGCCGACTACGCCAAGCTGCTCCCGTGGTGGTCGGAGCAGGTCACCGGGACCGACGTCCAGCTCTACATCGGCCAGGCGACCTACAAGGTCGGGACGTCCACCCAGGACCCGGCGTGGTTCGACCCGCGGGAGATGACCAAGCACCTGTTCCTCAACCGCGACTACCCACAGGTGGACGGCGACATCTACTTCTCAGCCAAGGACGTGCGCGCGAACCGCCTCAGCCACATGGACATCGTCGAGGCTGACCACTACCAGCACCCTGCGCTGATCCCCGTCACGAGTGGCGTGCCAGGGCGTGCACCCAGCGCTGTCCAGGGCCTGGTTGCGAGCAGGTCGACCGAGGGTGTGCGCCTGAGATGGAGCGGCGACGGAGTCTCGTACGCCGTCTACCGCTTCGACGGCCGCCCGCCGGTGGACAGCTGCGACTTCGCAGACGCCCGCCACCTGGTTGCCAGCATCCGCGGCAGCGAAGGCAACCGTGCGGAGGCGTGGACCGACACGACAGCGCGACCGGGCAACGTCTACACCTACTACGTGACGGCACTCGACCGCGCCTACCGCGAGAGCGGGAGGAGCAACCCCGGCACCGTGCGGTGAGCGCGGGCTGGTCCCCGGCGCAGAGCTGACTACGACCGCACCCACGTATTCCGGGTCGGCTCTGCGCCGGGGACGGCGCGTCGGGTAGGTGGTGTCAGGTTGATGCCCATGCGGCCGATGCTGTACCAATGGTCCATGACCACGATTGAGTCCGGGCGCGAGACCGCCAAGCAGCGCCAGGTGCGCGAGCGCCTCGAGGAGCTGATCGCCTCGCTGTCGCCCGGGGAGCCGCTGCCGGTCGAGCGAGACCTGGCGCGCGAGTTCGGCGTTGCCCGGATGACGTTGCGCCGGGCCGTCGACGCGTTGGTGCTCGAGTCTCGGCTGATCCGTCGCCAAGGCTCCGGCACGTTCGTCGCGGCTCCCAAGGTGACGCAGCGGCTGTCGGCGACGTCGTTCTCGGCGGACATGCGAAGCCGCGGGCTGCGGCCGGGTAGTCACAACCTGTTCGCGCGCCAGTACCCGGTCGGGGTGATGCTGTCGTCGCTGCTCGAGATCCCCGCGCACTCCAACGTCCTGCACGTACGTCGGTTGCGGCTCGCCGACGACGTACCCATGGCTCTCGAAGACCTCCACGTCCCCTGCGAGGTCGCTCCAGGCCTTACGGGCGCCGACCTCGAAGGCACCTCGTTCTACGAGCTGCTCGAGGAGCGATGGGGAAACCCGATCGTCGCCGGCACCCAGACAGTGGAGCCGTGGCTGATCACAGCTGAGGAAGCCGCCGCCCTCGAGACCGAGGCCGGGTCACCGGCGTTCCTGTTCGAGCGCACGTCACGGGTCGCGGACGGCCGGGTCGCCGAGTACGTCCGCTCGATCTACCGAGGCGACCGCTACCGCATCGTAGTGGACATCTTTCCGCGGTAGGCCAACCGCGGTTTGCTCTTGACGGAACGGTCGCTGAGGGATGAGAATCGACCGGAGGTCTAGACCTATGGTCTGGATCGGGTGGTCATCGGCTAACTCCTACGAAAGGGAGTCATCATGCAGGTACGGCGCTTCGCCGTCGGATTGGCCGTCGTGAGCCTTCTCGCCTCGGCATGTGGCGGCGGCTCATCGGACTCGTCCGGGTTCAAGAGCTCTGGAGACGAGAAGGTCAGCGCCAAAGGCGAGACCCTCACCGTCTGGATCATGGAAGGCACGAACCCCGATGCCGACCCGTTCTTCAAAGAAGTCTCCACGGCGTTCGAGGACGAGACGGGGGCAAAGCTCGACGTCCAGTATGTCCCCTGGGCGGAGGCGCACGACAAGTTCGTGAACTCCATCGCCGGCGACACCACACCCGACGTTGCCGAGGTCGGCACCACCTGGACGCCGGAGTTCGCCGACTCGGGTGCCCTCCTCGACCTCACCGGCCAGGTGCAGGAAGCCGGCCTGCAGGACGATCTCGTGCCCGGACTCGTCGAGGCGGGCACCGTCGATGGCGAGCTCTACGGCATGCCGTGGTACGCCGGCGTCCGTTCGGTCATCTACCGCACCGACGTCTTCGAGAAGGCCGGAGTCGAGTCGCCGACGACCTGGGACGAGCTCGTTACCGTCGGCGAGAAGCTCAAGGCCGCCGAGCCGGACATGATCACGTTCCCGGTCCCGGGTGACAGCGAGTACGGCGTCTACCCCTTCATCTGGGGCAACGGTGGCGACATCGCGACCCTGGAAGGCGACTCGTGGACGTCCACCATCGACTCGCCTGAGTCGCAGGAAGGAATCTCCTTCTACACCGACTTGGCGCTCGAGCACGGGTTCTCGACACCGGCCGCGACGACCTGGGACGAGGCCGACCTCAGTGACGCGTTCTCGCGCGGCGAGGTCGCGATGATGATCTCGGGCAGCTGGACTCCCGGTGCGCTCGTCGAGGCGAACCCTGACCTCAAGGGCAAGATCGGTGCGTTCCCCATCCCCGGCAAGGACGGTGGCGTCAGCCCCTCGTTCCTTGGTGGTTCACACCTGTCCGTCTTCCAGACGGCCGAGAACCCCGACCTCGCCTGGGCCTTCGTGCGGATGATGTCGACCGGCAAGTTCGCTCAGGAGTGGGGCCAGCAGTCCGGCTTCTTCCCGGGCACCAAGTCCCTGCTCGAAGACGTCGAGCAGCAGGACGACCCAGTGGTGGCGCCCTTCGCGCAACAGATGGTCGATGGTGGCAAGAGCGTGCCGGTGACTCCGCTGTACGGCCAGGTGCAGGGCAAGAAGACGGTGTCCGCGATGCTGCAGTCAATTCTTTCCGGCGACTCCTCGGTCGAAGAGGCGACCAAGCAGGCGGCGAAGGAAATGGATGAAATCTTCTCCCGGGGAGAGTGACACGTGGCGGCAGAGCCGACGTTGAAGGACCCACCGGCGGCTGGGAGCACTGTCTCCCAGCCTGCCGGCGCAAACGGCCGAGGAAGCTCCCGGCGTACCAGCAAGCTCAGCGGCAAGACGTGGCGGCCCTGGCTGTTGCTGGGTCCGGCGCTGATCGTCCTGGGTGGGCTGCTGATCTACCCGCTCTACCGCGTCGTCGCCTTGTCGTTGCAGGAGTTCGGCCTGCGTCAGCTCGTTACCGGTGAGACGCAGTGGATCGGACTCGACAACTATCGCGAGGTGGTGGCCGACCCACTGCTGTGGCGGGTTGCCTTGCCGAACACGGTGATCTTCGCCGCCGTCAACGTCGCCCTCACCGTCATCGTGGGCACGCTGATCGCGCTGCTGTTGGCCAAGGTCGGTCCCTGGACGCGCGGCCTGCTGACGAGCGTGATCATGGTGGCGTGGGCGGTCCCCGCCGTCACCGGCACCTACGTGTGGGTCTTCCTGTTCGACCCGCGCGCCGGCGTGGTGATGCGGGTGCTGGACACGGTCGGCTTGGTTGATCCCGACACGACGAACTGGTTCACCGAACGCCTGCCGTTCTATGCCATCGCCACGTTGAATGTCGTCCACCACGGCTTCCCGTTTGTCGCCATCACAATCCTGGCCGCCTTGATGACGTTGCCGCAGGACACCATGGAGGCCGCGGTCATGGATGGTGCGGGTTCGTGGCGCCGCTTCTGGTACGTCACCGTGCCGCTGCTCAAGCCGGTGTTCGCCGTCGTCACGATCTTGTCGACGATCTGGGACTTCAAGGTGTTCACCCAGATCTACCTCATGCCGGGCGGCGACGGCACCAACCGCGACGTCCTCAACCTGGGCACATGGTCCTACATCACTGCGATCTCGCAGAACCGGTACGGCCTCGGGGCCGCGATCGCCGTGCTCCTCACCTTGTTGCTGCTGGTGATCACGGCGGTCTATCTCCGGGCGCTCTTCAGACAAGACGAGATATGAGCACCCGACAGCGCTCCCGGGCCAATGCGGTCAGCGGCTCGCGCACGCTCTCCGGCCGGCTGTGGACCGCGCTCGGTGTGATCGCGGTGCTGGCGTTCAGCCTCTTCCCGGTCTTCATCATGGTGTCGACGGCCGTCGACGCCCGGGCTAACGACGGCTCACGCAGCTTGCTGCCCACGGACTTCACTCTCGACAACTTCTCGTTCGTTCTCGACGAAGGCAACTTCACGACGTACCTCCGCAACTCGATCGTGGTCGCGCTGGCGACCGTGCTGATCAGCTCGGCGATCGCGCTGCTGGCGTCCGTGGCCGTGTCACGCTTCAAGTTCCGGTTCCGCACGGCGGTCCTGATCATGATCCTCGTCGTGCAGATGGTGCCGCTCGAGGCGCTGGTGATCCCGCTCTTCCTCCAGGCGAAGTCACTGGCCCTGCTCGACCACCTCTTCGGACTCGTGGTGGTCTACGTCGCGTTCTCGCTGCCGTTCGCGATCTGGACGCTGCGAGGGTTCGTCGCCGCCATCCCGGTCGAGATCGAGGAGGCGGCGTACGTCGACGGCGCCTCGTGGCCGCGGATGTTCTGGTCGATCCTGCTGCCGCTGTGCGCGCCCGGCCTGGTCGCCACCAGCGTCTTCTCGTTCATCACCGCCTGGAACGAGTTCATCTTCGCCATCACCTTCATGAGCGACGAGTCGAAGTACACCGTCGCCGCCGGTCTGCGTCAGTTCTTCACGCAGTACGGCACGAACTGGGGTGCGGTGATGGCAGGCTCCACCCTGATCACCTTGCCGGTCATGCTGTTCTTCGTCGCCGTCCAACGCCGGCTCAGCTCGGGTCTCGTCGCCGGGGCGGTGAAGGGGTGAGCGAATTGCGATCGCTGGTGCAGTCGGTTCTCATGCCCGGCTTCGAAGGCACGACGACCCCCGACTGGCTGGCCCGACGCCTCGAGACGGGACTGGCCGGCGTCTGCTGGTTCGGGCAGAACGTCACCGGGCCCGAGCAGGCGCGCCAGCTCGCCGACGAGCTGCACGGGGCGCGCGAGGGGGTGCTCGTGCTCAGCGACGAGGAAGGTGGAGCCGTCAGCCGGCTGGAGGCTGGGCGCGGATCCTCGTGGCCCGGACACGCCTCGCTCGGACAGCTCGATGACGTGACCGCGACGCACGCGGTTGCGGCGGCGCTCGGTCGGCAGGTGCGCGGTGCGGGTGTCGACGTGGCGCTGTCGCCGTGCGTCGACGTCAACTCCGACCCTGACAACCCGGTCATCGGCGTCCGCTCGTTCGGCTCGTCTCCCGAGCTCGTCTCTCGCCATGGCGCCGCGTTCGTGCGCGGACTTCAGTCCAGCGGCGTCGCGTCGTGCGCGAAACACTTCCCCGGCCATGGCGCGACCCGCACCGACTCGCACGTCGATCTGCCGTACGTCGACGCATCCGCCGCCGTCCTGCGCGAGCGCGACATCGAGCCGTTTGCCGCTGTGGTCGAGGCAGGGGTCCAGTGTGTGATGACCGCGCACGTCGTCTTCCCGGCGCTCGACGACCAGCCGGCGACGATGAGTCCCACTCTGCTGTCGCTGCTGCGCGGTGAGCTGGGCTTCGAGGGCGTCATCATCAGCGACGCGTTGGACATGCACGCGATCTCGCGCGGGGTCGGACGAGGCCCCGGCGCCGTCCGGGCGTTGGCCGCCGGCGTCGACCTGGTCTGCATCGGAAACCCGTCGTTTCCCTCTTCGTACGACGCCGAGGTGGTTCTCGACGAGGTTGCAGACGCGGTGCAGCTCGCCGTCGAGGACGGCTCGCTGAGGCGCGACCGGCTGGAGCAGGCTGCGGCCCGGGTGGCCGACCTGGCGACGTGGGTCGCCAAGGGGTCCGGCGGCGCACCGCCCGACGGGCCAGCGACCAGCGGTGACTCACGCGCGGTCGGCCGTGACGTGGCGCGGCGGGTCGTGCAGCCGAAGGGCGACGTGCGGGTCGAGGGCGTCCCCCTCGTGATCGAGCTCGACGGTCCGATCAACGTCGCGGCCGGTCGCCAGAACTCACCGTTCGTCGCCGAGCTGCGGCGGCGTCATCCGCAGCTGGAGCTTATCTCGGTCGCGTCGGAGTCCGACCTCGCGGCTCTCCCGTCCGGTCAGAGCCCGGTCGTGGTGCTGGTCGGTCAGCGCCGCGACGCCGACACGTCCGCAGCACTGCACGCCGTGTTGGCAGCTCATGGCAATGCGGTCGTCGTCTACACCGGTATCGCCACCGACGACGACCCAGGCGAGCGGACCGTGCACTCCTTCGGTGGCGGCCGCGCCATCGCGGAGGCTGTCGCCGACCTGATCTGCGGCGTGGGTGGAGGTGCCGAGTGATCATCGTCGCAGTCGCCTCCGGTACGTCGGCCGATGGCTTGGACGTCGGCGTGGTCGACATCGACTGGGCGGGCGCCGAACCGAACCTCGAACCGGACATCGAGCTGAGGTTGCTGCACATGCGCACCGACCCGTGGCCGGCCGGCCTCGGCGAAGCTGTGCTGGAGCTGCTCCCGCCTGCGGTCACGACCGCAGCGCGCATCTGCGATCTCGACACCGCGATCGGTCAGGCCGTAGGCGCCGCCGCTCGACGCGCCATGCACGAGTCGGACGCTGACGTCGAGCTCGTGGTGTCTCCCGGCCAGACCGTGCACCATGAGGTGCGCGACGGCGAGTGCCTTGGCACGTTGCAGATCGGGCAACCTGCCTGGGTCGTCGAGGCCACCGGGCTGCCGGTGGTGTCGGACCTGCGCGCCCGCGACGTCAGCGCCGGCGGGCACGGTGCCCCGTTGACGAGCACCCTCGATGCGCTTTGGTTGGCAGCGGCTGGCGGGCCTACTGCCGCCCTGAACCTCGGGGGCATCGCCAACGTGACCGTCGTCGGGGCGGCTGGCGAGCCGGTCACCGCGTGGGACACCGGTCCCGCCAACTGCCTGATCGACATCGCCGCAGCCCACGCCACCGGCGGGGCGATGCGGTGCGACCTGGACGGCGCGATGGCCACCCGCGGGGTCGTACGGTCCGATCTGCTCGACCGGCTGCTCGCCCACCCCTACTTCGCGCTGACACCGCCGGTCTCGACAGGTCGAGAAGTGTTCTCCGCGCAGCTGCTCGACGAGGCCTTGGCGCAGACTGCGCCGATCGAGCCGGACGACATCGTGGCGACCTTGACGGAGCTGACGGCGGTCACAGTGGCACGCGCGTTGCGGCCGTACGAGGTGGTCGAAGTGGTCGCGTCCGGTGGAGGCACCCGGAACCCCACCTTGATGGCAGCTCTGCGTCGTGCGTTGGGTCCGACGCGGCTGACGACGAGCGACCGCCGGGGGATCCCCGCCGAGGCCAAGGAGGTCGTGATGTGGGCGTTGCTGGGGTTCCTCAGCTGGCACGGCGTGGCGGCGACGACGCAGGCGACCGGCGCCCGGAACAGCAGGGTGCTGGGGCGCATCAGCCCTGGCGACGC
>JACCVA010000238.1 GCA_013698435.1 Nocardioidaceae bacterium
ACCACTCACTTGCACCGTCCATCCGCGCGGCTTCGAGCAGGTCTCGCGGGATGCCTGCGAAGAAGTTGCGCAGCAGGAAGATGGCAAACGGCAGGCCGAAGGCGACGTGGAACAGCACGACCCCGAAGATCGAGCCGAAGATGTGCAGATCTCCGAAGAGCGACGCGATCGGGATGAGCGCCACCTGGATCGGCACCACCAGCATCCCGATGGTGGCGACGAAGATCCAGTCCCTTCCCGGGAACTTGATCCATGCCAGCGCGTACGACGCCATGGACCCGATCACGATCACGAGCAGCGTCGACGGCACCGTGATCAGGACGGTGTTGAGGAAGGACTGGGTGATGGTGTCGCTCTCGAGCAGCGTCCGGTAGTTGTCCAAGGTGAGCTGGCTGGGCGCCGTGAACACCTTCCACCAGCCAGACGACGCGTTGTCAGACTCTGCGCGGAGGCTGGCGAAGAACAGCCCGAGGGTCGGCACCAGCCAGAACAGGCCGATCAGAGCCAGGACGGCCTGCACGAGGGGGCGGCTGATCGCCGACAGCACCCTGCTCGCGCCACTGCGCCGCGGAGCGCCGCTGGTGGTCACCGGAGCGCTGCGCGTGGCCGACTTTGTCGCGACTGCGGTCACTGCTGGTCCCTTCTGAACCGGCGGATGTTGAAGATCATCGCTGGAATGACCAGAAGGAGCAGGAATATGCCGATGGAGCTGCCGAGGCCCTGGTCCTGGCCGCCTCCGAACGACACCTTCCACATCTGGAGCGCCAAGACATTGGCATCAGGCTGCACGGATCCGGGCGCGATGATGAACACCAGGTCGAACACCTTTAAGACGTTGATCACCAGAGTCACGAAGACGACGACGAGCACGGGCATCAGCAACGGCATCGTGACTCGCCGGAAGACCTGCCACTCCGTCGCGCCGTCCATACGAGCCGCCTCCAGCGCGTCACGGGGGATGGCTGCCATGCCGGCCGCGATGAGCACCATCGCGAAGCCCGCATAGATCCAGATGAAGGCGGCGATGATGGCCGGCGTGACGAGCTTCGGTCCCAGCCAGGTGACCCCGTTGAAGGGTTCCTCGAAGTTCGACGCCGGAAGTCGCAGCTGGTAGTCCCCTGGAGAAAGGCCGCTGAGCGTGAACGTGCCGTCGTCTCCTGAGGTGGTTGTGCCGACCACCTCGGCGTCCTTGACCGCCTCGACCACAATACCGGGCAGTCCCTTCTCCGTGTCATCGATGACGCCGGACTCCCCGCCGCCTCCCAAGGTGAAGTCCAGCCAGACCGTGCCGCTGACCTCGGAGTCCGAGACCGAGTCAGTGGAGGTCTCCTGGGCGCCTGTCGCGTTTCCGGGCACATCTTCTGGCGTCACCGCCAACAAGGGCAATGCGACTGCTGTGCCCGTGCTGAAGGCCTCGGTCGACGTGACGGTTTCGTCCGCGGCGGTGGTGAACGCCTCGGGATCACTGGGTCTGCCGCCGGGGTAGCTCGACGATGGCGCGAACAGGTCGTGCACTGACACCACGATGGCATTCGCGAGACCCTTGTCTGGCTCCTGGTCGTAGACCAGACGAAAGATCACGCCGGAGGCAAGGAAGGAGACAGCCATCGGCATGAAGACCAATGTCTTGAACACCGTCACCCAGGAGATCCGCTCGGTGAGAACGGCGAACATGAGGCCGAGGGCAGTGACGATGGTCGGTGCGACGACAACCCAGATGACGTTGTTCTTCAGCGCCGTGGCGGTGTTGGCGTCGGTGAAGAGGTTTGTGTAGTTGTCGATCCCTACGAAGCTGTTCCCCGAAGCGTCGAACAGGCTCCGTACGAAGGAGAACCCGATCGGGTACACCACGAACACCAAAAGCAGCAGTACTGCCGGGGCCAGGAACAACGGAGCGAGCCACGAGAACCGGCGAGTCTCATCAGGCAGTGCAGGGTTCTCTGGGGAGTCCGTGGCGGCCGGGGGGCTGCCCCGACCGCCACTCTCGACCGCCGTTGGCGGCGTAGTGCTCATC
>JACCVA010000240.1 GCA_013698435.1 Nocardioidaceae bacterium
TGTCGTGGTGGATCGGGCCGTCGACCCCGGCGAGACGGTCGCCTTTGCCGCCCCATCGCAGCGCGATGATCTCCGCTGCGACGCTCACGGCCGTCTCTTCCGGCGTCCGGGCTCCCAGGTCGAGACCTATCGGGCTCGCCAAGCGTGACAGCTCCGCGTCGGTCACGCCGGCTTCGCGCAGCCGCTTCGTGCGGTCGTCGTGCGTACGCCGTGAGCCCATCGCGCCGACGTACGCGACCGCCGGAAGCCGGAGGGCGACCTCGAGCAGCGGCACGTCGAACTTCGGGTCGTGGGTGAGCACGCACAGCACGGTGCGACTGTCGATGCGATCGGCGGCGACCTCTGCCGCGAGGTACTTGTGCGGCCAGGACACCACGACCTCGTCGGCCTCGGGGAACCGGGTGGCCGTCGCAAAGACGGGTCGGGCGTCGCAGACGGTCACGTGGTAGCCGAGGAAGGATCCCAGCCGCGCCACGGCGGCGGCGAAGTCGATGGCGCCGAAGACGAGCATCCGGGGCTTCGGCGCGTACGACGACACGAACACCGCCATGCCCTCGCCGCGACGCTGGCCGTCGGGACCGTAGTGCAGCGTCTCGTTGCGTCCGTTCGCGAGCAGGCCTCGCGCGTCGTCGGCGACGGCGTGGTCGGCACGCTCGGAGCCGAGGCCGCCTGCGACCGGCTGCGGATGGTCGGCCGGCCGCACGATGAGCCTGCGGCCGACCCGGCGCTCGTCCTCGTGCTCGACAACCGTGGCCACCGCCACCGGCTGCCCGGACTCGACATCGGCCGCCACGTCTGCCAGCTCGGGAAACGTCTGCTTGTCGACCACCTCCACGAAGACGTCCAGGATGCCCCCGCACGTCAGCCCGACCGCGAACGCGTCGTCGTCGCTGACGCCGTAGCGTTGCAGGGCGGGACGGCGCTCGGCCACCACCCGCTCGGCGAGCTCGTAGACCGCTCCCTCCACACACCCGCCAGAGACGGAGCCCACCGCCTCGCCCGCCGGCCCGACGAGCATTGACGCCCCTGGCGCTCGGGGGGCGGACTGGAACGTCGCGATCACCGTACCCACGCCCACCGACCTGCCCTCGCGCCACCAGGGCAGCAGCCGATCCATCACGTCACGCACGGGCGATCACCTCCAGTGCCTTCTCGAACGTCGCCATGCTGTGGCCCGCCAGGAAGGAGTCAACGAACGGCAGTGCCGCGACGATCCCGCTCTGCACGGGCACGTACCCAGGCTTGCCCCGGTGCGGGTTGATCCACACGACCGTATGAGCGAGCCGTTGCAGCCTGCGCATCTGCTCGCCGAGCTGGGCGCTGTCGCCGCGCTCCCAGCCGTCACTCAGCACCACAACGACGGCGCCCCTGGCCATGCCGCGTTGCCCGTGCCGGTCGACGAACGCCTGCATCACCTCGCCGAGCCGGGTGCCACCGGACCAGTCTGGCACGGCTTCCCCCGCCGCCTCGACGGCGAAGTCGCCGTCACGCAGCCGCATCGCGCGGGTGACCCGGGTCAGCCGGGTGCCGATCGTGAACACCTCGGTACGGGCCGGGTTGGCCGAGGCCACCACGTGCGCCCACCGCAGCAGGCTGTCGGCATACGGCCCCATCGAGCCGGAGACGTCGACCAGGATCACGATGCGGCGGGGTCTGGTCGTACGACGGCGAAAGCTCAGACGTGCCGGCTCGCCACCGCGCCGCAGCTGGTCGCGCAGGGTGCGGCGGGCGTCGACGTCACCACGGCGTGACGGCCGACGGCGGGCCGACATACGAAGCGGCGGCTGCGGCCGTAGGTTGCCGAAGAGGCGGGCCAGCTCGGCACGTTCGGAGGCGTTCATCGACGCGATGTCGCGGTGCCGCAGCACTTCGGTGGCGCTTGCGGCGGCACGGACCAGGTTGTCCTCCGGCCCCTCGCCGCTTCGGCCCTCGGCGTCGTCGAGGTCGGCCTGCGCGGTTCGCCGCAACGATTCTCTGGCCGCGGTGGGCGTCAGCCCGGCGCCGCTGAACCACGCGGTGAAGAGCTGGTCGTAGCGCTCCAGATCGTCGAGGTTGCCGCACAGGGTGGCACGGCCGGTCCAGTAGACGGCGGCCTGGTCGTCGGCGCCAACGACTGAACATGCCCGCAGGAACGTAGCCGTGCGGTCCATGGTCACCGGTACGCCGGCGGAACGGAGGGCGACCGCGAACGCCACGAACACCTCGTCGGCGGCGTGCACGGGGGCGGCGACCGTCATGCCGCCAGGATCTTGTCCAGTGACGCCCGCACCCGCTCGGCGTCCTCCCGGTACTTCAGCACGGCACCCAGCGTCGAGGCCGCGCGCTCCAGGTCGAGCTCGCTCGCGCCGAGCGTGTGCAGGGCCTGCGCCCAGTCGAGGGTCTCGGCAACGCCGGGCGGCTTCACGAGGTCGTCGCGCGCCCGCAGCCGCTGTGTGGCCCGGGCCACCTGCTCGGCCAGCAGCGGCGGCACGTCGGGCAGCCGCCGGCGGACGATCTCGATCTCGCGCTCGAGGCCGGGATGGTCGACCCAGTGGTAGAGGCAGCGCCGCTTGAGCGCGTCGTGGACCTCGCGGGTGCGGTTGGACGTCAGCACCACGATCGGCGGGTGGGTCGCACGCACGGTGCCGTACTCCGGGATCGTCACCTGGTTGGTCGACAGCACCTCGAGCAGGAACGCCTCGAACTCGTCGTCGGCGCGGTCGATCTCGTCGATGAGGAGCACAACGGGGCTCTCCCGAAGAGCCTGCAAGATCGGACGCGCGAGCAGGAAGCGCTCGTCGAACAACGACTTCTCGACCTCGACCTGGTCCACCTCGCGGTCCCCGCTCACCGCCTCGACGGTGCGCAGGTGCAGGATCTGGCGCGCGAAGTCCCAGTCGTACAGGGCCTGACTCGCGTCGATCCCTTCGTGGCACTGCAACCGGATGAGGTCGACACCGAGCGCCTCTGCGAGCGCCTCGGCCAGTGCGGTCTTGCCGGTTCCCGGCTCGCCCTCCAGCAGCAGTGGGCGGTGCATCGCCAAGGCGAGGTAGCCGATGGTGGCCAGACCGTCATCGGTCAGGTAGCCGGTCCTCGACAGCCGTTCCGCGAGGGCACCGGCGGACGCCACCTCCGGCAGCGGGGACCGGGCGGCAGCATCAGGCAGGCGGGGCACCTGCCCAGCCTGTCTTACGTCGCGCCATTCCCCAAGGTCGGCGGCGGTGTCGACGTCGCGCCCGGACCCGAGGTCGTCGCAGTCGATCAGGGTGACGCCTCGGTCCCGCAGATAGTGCCGCGCGCCACGGTCACCTGCGGCGACCTCGAGCACTCCTCGCCAGTGCTCGCGCCCGATCAGTACGGGGTGACCAGGCACACCGTCGTACGTGGCCCGGCTCAGCACATCGGGCCGTGCCCCGGACAGCAGCCGGCGTACGACCGCCTCACCCACGTCGGGGGTGTCGACGAGCATCACCAGCACCGCTGCATCCTCGAGACGTTCGCGCATCACTTGTGACAGGCCGGCTCGCAGGGAGGCGCCCATCCCCTCATTCCAGTCCGGCGCCTCGACCACCACGCAGCCCGGGGGCACGACGGTCCGCACCGCCTCGGCCTCCGCGCCGACCACCACGTAGACCGCGGCCGCACCGGCTGCCTGCAAGGTCTCAGCCGCACGCCAGACCCATGGCGTGCCGTCGTCGTCGCAGACCAGGGCCTTGGGCTGGCCGAGCCGTCGGCCTGCCCCGGCCGCGAGGACCATGCCGACGACGGTGCCGAGCGGCTCCGCCTCTCTCCTCCTGAGGGGATGCATGGCACCACGGTACGGCTCAGTCGGCGACGCGCTCCATGTCGCGCATCGCGCGCACGACGTTCGCGTGCGTGAGCCGGGTGAGGTCGGCGTCGGACCAGCCACGCTGGCGCAGCGCGTCCAGCAGGAGAGGATAGCTGGCGACATCCGCCATCCCCTCAGGGAAGAACGTCGAGCCGTCGTAGTCGCCCCCGAGACCCACGTGCTCAACGCCGGCCACCTCGCGGACATGCTCGACGTGGTCGGCCACGTCGTCGACAGTGCATACCGGCGGCGGATCTGTGTCGAGCCGCTCGGTGAGGACCTTGTCGACGTCGGAGAACCGACGGCGGTCGCCACCCCGCTGCTCGGTGACGTCCAGGCAGTCGGCGTACCAGTCGGCCACGCCCTGGTGCACGAACATCGGCACGAACGTCACCATGCAGACGCCGCCACCGTGTGCCATGTCCACCAAAACGTCGTCGGGGACGTTCCTGTTGATGTCGCACAACGCCTTGGCGCAGCTGTGGCTGAAGATCACCGGCGCAGTCGACGTCGCAAGCGCATCGCGCATGACGTCGGGCGACACGTGGGACAGGTCGACGAACATGCCCAGCCGGTTCATCTCGCGGACGACGTCGTGCCCGAACTCGCTGAGCCCGCCGAGCACCGGTTCGTCGGTGGCCGAGTCGGCCCACGGCACGTTCTCGTTGTGCGTCAACGTGAGGTAGCGGACGCCGAGCTGGTGCATCATCCGCAAGGTGCCGAGTGAGCTGTCGATGCTGTGACCACCCTCCATGCCCATCAGCGACGCGACCCGGCCGGCTCTCGCCGCGAGCTCGACCTCGTGCGCGGTGGTGACCAGGGAGAGCTCGTTGGGATGGTGCGCGACCATCCCCCGCACGAAGTCGATCTGCTCGAGCGTCGCCGTGACAGCCGCGCCGCCGCTGAGTCCGCAGGGCACGTACACCGACCAGAACTGGGCGCCGACTCCTCCGCTGCGAAGCCGCGGGATATCCGTCTGCAGGCGTGCGTCGCCGCCGAGCAGGTCGACCTCGGCGAAGTCGTAGCCACAGAGCTCTCGCATGGCCCACGGCAGGTCGTTGTGGCCGTCGAACACGTACAGCGCTTGCGTCACGGGCGCCATCATGCCCCACGGTTTCTGAGCGCACCGTCAAAGGTCACGGGGGAAGTGCGGGACGTTTCCTCAGCCGTGGGCGGCGACGGGCTCGACGCCGCTGGCACCGAACCTGCGCTGCTCGGCCCGCAGCCGCGGTAGCGACAGCGCGGTCAGCAAGGTGGCGATGAAGCCGGCCGCGACGGTGACTGCGAAGGCAGCGGTGTGACCGTTCCAGTCCGCGAGGCGACCGGCGAGGGTGGAGCCGGTGGCGTAACCGATGCCCGTGCTGCCGGCGAGGATCGACATCGCTGCGCCGGTGCGCTGCCGCGGCGTGATCCGCTCGGCCAAGGTGAAGACCGTGATCATGTACGGCGCCACCGCGACCCCCAGGCCTGTCAGGGCGACCGCCAACGTCCACAGGTTGTCGACGAGCAACAACGGCAACGAGAGCAACAACAAGGAACCGGCGAACACCTGGAGGCGCCGCTCATGCGTGAAGCTTGAGGGAAGTACTGCGACGGCGAGACCCGTCACGACGCCGCCGACCCCGAGCAGGCCATGCAGCACGCCCGTCAGCCCTGGCTCACCTGCCGCGGTCGCGAGCACCGACGTAGCGGTCTGCACAGACCCGAAGACCATGCCGATGGACACCTGGGCGAACGACAAGATGAGCAGGCTCGCCGTGACCACTCCGGCGCCCGCGTTGACGCTCCGACGCGCTGCAGCGCCGGATGGGGCCGGTGTGGCAGCCGTCGTCGGTCGTGCCGCCGGCGTGCGATGGGCCAGTCCGGCGGTCGGGTGGAGTGCGAACCAGGAGCCGAAGACGGCGAGCAGGGCAGCCGCGAAGATGAGCCCTGCGGACGGGCTTGCGATGGACACCGCGAGTCCCACCAGGGCGGGACCGAGGACGAACGACGCCTCGTCGGCCGACCCCTCGTACGAGAACGCGGCGTCCACGAGCCTGCTGTGGTCGACCCGGTCGCCTTGGTCGGTGATAGGACGCCAACGCACCCTCGCCAGCGGCCCGACCTGTGGGAGCAGCAGCCCGGTGACGGCAGCGGCAACCGCCTGACCGTGCCATCCGACGTCGGCAGCAGCCAGCGCCACCACCGTCACAAGTCCGGCCGCACCGCCGACCGACTGGAAGAGCACGACCGGCCGCTGGCCGAAGCGATCCGCCAAGGCGCCGGCAACGGGGGCGGAGATCGCGTTGGCGACGGCAAGCGAACCCGCCGTCGTGCCGCCGGCGGCGTAGCTGCCGGTCGACCCGGCAACCAGAAGCAGCGTCCCGAGCTGACTCATCGCCAGCGGCAGCCGGCCGAGGAAGGCGACCGCGACGTACGCGTAGCCGGTGAAAGACATCAGGCGCCGGTAGGTGGCGAGAGGTGACACGGGGACTCCGGGGATGCGAGAGCTGGCGCGTCTTCCCACCCAACAGACGCGCACGATCCCTCAGCAGCCGCCATCGTAGCGGAACGGCCGGCACGGCAGAGGCACCGCGGCGCAGGTAGCGTGACGAACGATCCACCGTCCCACCCCCAGACTTCGCCGGAGGACCTTCCCCATGACAGCCACTGGTCACCGCAGCCACGTCACGCTCCGGGTGAACGGCGAGCAGCACCGCCTGAACCTGGACCACCGCACCACGCTGCTGGACGCGCTGCGCGAGCACCTCGACCTCACCGGCTCGAAGAAGGGGTGCGACCACGGTCAGTGCGGTGCCTGCACGGTGCTGGTCGACGGACGCCGCAGCAACGCGTGCCTGCTGCTCGCGGTCGCGGTGCAGGGACGTGAGATCACCACGATCGAGGGGCTCGCCGCCGGCGGCGCGCTGCACCCGATGCAGCAAGCGTTCATCGACCATGACGGCCTCCAATGCGGCTACTGCACCCCCGGCCAGATCTGCTCGGCCGTGGCGATGCTGGACGAGGCTGCCAGGGGTTGGCCGAGCGCTGTCACGACCGACCTCGCGGCCACCGGCGTCACACTCGACCCTGCCGAGATCCGGGAGCGGATGAGCGGGAACCTCTGTCGGTGCGGCGCCTACGTCAACATCGTGACAGCCGTGTCCGAGGCGGCGGGAACGCGGTCATGAGGCCGTTCGCCTACGCCCGACCAACCGACGCCGCCGACGCCGTCGAGCAGGCGTCGCGCAACCCTGACGCGCGTTATCTGGCCGGTGGGACCAACCTGGTTGACCTGATGAAGCTGAGGATCGAGAGCCCTGACCTGCTGGTCGACGTCACCGGACTGGGGCTCGACGCGGTCGAAGAGTCAGACGGGGTCCTGCGCATCGGCGCCCTGGCACGTAACAGTGACGTTGCCGCCGACCGGGTCGTCCGGGAGCGATTCGCTGCCGTGAGCCAGGCGTTGCTCTCCGGGGCATCCGGGCAGCTGCGCAACGCTGCCACTGCTGGGGGCAACGTGCTGCAGCGCACGCGTTGCGCCTACTTCACCGATGTCAGCAAGCCCTGCAACAAGCGCCACCCCGGCAGCGGCTGCCCCGCCCGCGTCGGAGAGCACCACAACCTGGCGATCCTCGGTGCCTCCGAGCAGTGCATCGCCACCCATCCGTCGGACTTCGCCGTCGCACTCGCGGCCTACGACGCCCGCCTGGAGGTGCAGACGGCTGACGGCATCCGCGACGTGGCGCTGGCGGACTTCTACCTGCCCGTGGGCGACTCCCCCGACCAGGAGGTCGCGCTGCAGCACGGGGAGCTGATCACCGCGATCGTCCTGCCGGCACCGCCGCCCAGCGCGCGGGCGGCCTATCGCAAGGTTCGCGAGCGCGCGTCCTACGCGTTCGCCATCGGCTCGGTCGCCGTGGTCGTGGCCATGGACGGTGACACGGTCGTCGAGGTCCGGGTGGCGCTCGGGGCGGTGGCGTCGATGCCGTGGCGGGCGCGGCGGACCGAGGACATGCTGCGAGGAACCACCGCGAGCCCGGAGGAGATCGCCGCGGCCGCAGATGCCGAGTTGTCCTCGGCCGCGCCGTTGCCGCACAACGCCTACAAGGTCCCGCTGCTGCGCCATCTGATCGTGTCGACGCTGTCCGAGCTGACGGAGGTGGGCCGATGACGACCATCGAACAGGTCGCCGCCGGGGTCGGAACCTCCACCACCCGCGTCGAGGCGCTTGACAAGGTGACGGGCGCCGCCCGGTACGCCGGGGAGTACCCGCTCGACGACCTCGCGCACGGCGTCGTCGTGACCTCGACGATCGGCCGCGGACGCGTCGTCGACGTCGACGCCGACGCGGTGCTGGCGCTGCCAGGCGTGCTCGGCGTCCTGCACCACGGCAACGCTCTCCGGCTGGCCGACGCCGGGGACGCGACGTTGCTGCTCCTCCAGGACGAGCGTGTCGCCCACCACGGCGCTGTCGTCGCGCTGGTCGTCGCGTCGTCGCTGGAGGGGGCGCGTGCCGGGGCCGAGTCCCTGCAGGTGACCTATGCCGAGGACTCCCACGACACCCAGTTCGCTGCCGAGCACCCCGACATGTTCGTCCCCGACCACGTCAACCCGGCCTTCGACACCGAGACCGTCGTCGGAGACGTCGACGCGCAGGTGTCCGCGGCCGACGTGGTGGTCGAGGCCACGTACGTCACCCCCGTTCAGCAGAACATGGCGATGGAGCCGCATGCGACGACGGCCACCTGGCAGGGTGACGACCTCACCGTCTACGACTCCAACCAGGGCGCTGCATCGGTTCTGCAGGCGCTCGTCAAGCTGTTCGGGCTCGAGCGGTCCCAGGTGCACGTGCTGTCCGAGCACGTCGGAGGAGGGTTCGGCTCCAAGGGCTCGGCACGGGTGCCGGTCGTGCTGGCGTCGATGGCCGCGCGCATACTCGACCGGCCGGTCCGGGTCACGCTCACCCGGCAGCAGATGTTCTCGCTCGTCGGCTACCGGACCCCGACGATCCAAGACGTGCGGCTCGCGGCAGACTCAACCGGGCAGCTGACCGCGGTCGACCACCTGGCGTACTCGCAGACGTCGACAGTGCTGGAGTTCGCCGAGCAGACGGCCGTGGTGTCGCGGATGATGTATGCCACACCGGCCCTTCGAAGCAGGCACCGGTTGGTCGCGCTCGACGTACCGACCCCGCGCTGGATGCGTGCACCGGGTGAGGCTCCCGGATCGTTCGCGCTGGAGTCGGCGATGGACGAGCTCGCCGAGGCCTGCGGGGTCGACCCTATCGAGCTGCGGCTCCGCAACGAGCCGTCGGTCGAACCGGAGTCCGGGATGCGCTTCAGCAGCCGCAACCTGGTCGCCTGCCTGCGCCAAGGCGCGCGGTCCTTCGGCTGGCACGACCGCGACCCAGCAGTGCGGCGACGGCGTGACGGACGCTGGTTGCTGGGCAGCGGCGTGGCTGCCGCCACCTACCCTGCCCGGAGTGCCCCCTCGACGGCTGCGGTGACGGCTGAGCCTGACGGCGGTTTCACGGTGCGGGTGACGGCCTCCGACATCGGGACCGGCGCGCGTACGGCGCTCACCCTTGTCGCCTCGGACGCACTCCAAGTGCCGGCGGCGCAGGTGCGCGTCCTGATCGGCAACAGCGACTTCGGGCAGGCGATGATCGCCGGCGGCTCGATGGGCACGTCGTCGTGGACGTGGGCGGTCGTCGACGCCTGCCGCGAGCTGCGCTCCCAGCTGGTCGGGCAGGTCATCCCACCGGAGGGCATCACCGCGCGCGCCGACACCGCCGGACAGGTCAAGGCCATGACGAAGGTTGCCCGCCACGCGTTCGGTGCCCACTTCGCCGAGGTCGCCGTCGACGAGCTGACAGGAGAGGTGCGGGTGCGCCGCATGCTCGGCGTCTTCGCCGCCGGGCGCATCGTCAACCCACTCACCGCCCGGTCACAGCTCATCGGCGGGATAACGATGGGGTTGTCGACCGCCCTGTTCGAGGAGTCCCTGCTCGACCACGCCTCGGGCGACTACGTCAACCACGACCTCGCCGGCTACCACATCGCCACGCACGCCGACGTTCCCGACATCGACGTCAGCTGGGTCGACGAGGTCGACGACGAGGTGAACCCGGCCGGCGTCAAAGGCATTGGGGAGCTCGGCATTGTCGGCGTGCCCGCGGCCGTCGCCAACGCTGTCTGGCACGCCACCGGCGTCCGCCACCGTCAGCTGCCCATCAGCCCCGACCGCGTCATCGCCGCCCGCGAGTAAGCCTGCAGAACCGGCTGGCCGGTTTCAGCCGATGAGGTTGTGGTTCATGTCTGTTCCGCCGGCGGTCGAGTCGTCATCGAACCGTTCGACGGTCCGGTGGGCGCGCCTGCCGAGACGGTGGCGACGCCTGGTGCTTGAGTCACCGGGGAAGCATGATGGCCACATGGATAGCAGCGACGAGCTCCGCTCGATGGTGACGGCGTTCCGCATCTCGGCGGCCCTAAGCGTCGCAGCGGATCTCGGCGTGTCTGACCAGCTGGCCGCGGGGCCGCGCACCGTCGCCGACCTGGCCGCCCGCGTGGCTGCCGACACCGACACCCTGCACCGGTTGTTGCGGGCGCTTGCGACCGTCGGGGTGTACGCCGAGCAGCAGGACGGCTCGTTCGCCAACACGCCACTGAGCGAAGGGCTGCGATCTGACGTCCCGGGGAGCATGCGTCCGCTGGCCAGGACCCTCACGGATCGGGCGCTCTGGGCAGCATGGGGACATCTCGGCCACAGCGTGCGCACCGGCGACACGGCATTCAAGGCGCTTCACGGCATGGACGTCTGGACCCATCGGGAAGGGCTGCCGGAGCAGAACGCGATCTTCAACGACAACATGGCCGCACTCAGCTCACTCGTCGCCGACGCGGTCGCCGCGGCGTACGACTTCTCCGGTCTGTCGAGCGTCGTCGACGTCGGCGGCGGCAAAGGCGTGCTTCTGGAGGCGGTCCTTGCCCAGCACGCACATCTCATCGGCACGGTCTTCGACCTCGAGCACGCGGTGGCGGATGCGCCGCCGCCAGGGGCATCGGGGTCGGTTGCGTCGCGCTGGGCAGCCGTGAGCGGCAGCTTCTTCGAAACGGTCCCGGCTGCCGACGCGTACCTGCTGAAGTCGATCCTGCACGACTGGGCGGACGACCCCTGCGTCGACATTCTCCAGACGTGCCGACGGGCATTGAATGAATCAGGCGTGGTGCTCGTCGTCGAGACAATCTTGGACCGGCCGGGACACGAGGTCGAAACAGCGTTCTCCGACCTCAACATGCTGGTGCTGCCAGGTGGCCGCGAACGCAGCGAGCGCGAGTACGCGGCGCTGTTCGACACGGCAGGTCTTCGCCTGACTGATGTCGTCCACACCAGCACCCGGATGTCGATCCTAGAGGCCAGGAAACAGCGGTCGCAGTGAAGCGGACCTAGGCGGCTGAGCACAAGGCTGTGGCCCCGAGCCTGCTCGGGGCCACAGCTTCTGTTCGTGTGATTCTGCCTAGAAGTCCATCCCACCCATGTCGGGCGCGCCACCGCCACCGGCAGGGGCCTTCTCCGGCTTGTCGGCGACGACAGCCTCCGTGGTGAGGAACAGGGCCGCGATCGAGGCAGCGTTCTGCAGCGCAGAACGGGTCACCTTGACCGGGTCGTTGATCCCCTCGGCGAGCATGTCGACGTACTCGCCGGTCGCGGCGTTGAGGCCGTGACCTGACTCGAGGTTGCGGACCTTCTCAGCCACCACGCCACCTTCGTGGCCGGCATTGATGGCGATCTGCTTCAGCGGTGCCTCGGCGGCGAACCTGACGATGGCAGCGCCAGTCGCCTCGTCGCCGGTGAGGTCCAGCTTCTCGAACGCCGCAGTGGTCGCCTGGACGAGTGCCACGCCGCCACCGGCGACGATGCCCTCTTCGACGGCGGCCTTCGCGTTGCGAACGGCGTCCTCGATGCGGTGCTTGCGCTCCTTCAGCTCGACCTCGGTGGCCGCGCCGACCTTGATCACCGCAACACCGCCGGCCAGCTTGGCCAGGCGCTCCTGCAGCTTCTCGCGGTCGTAGTCGGAGTCGCTGTTCTCGATCTCGGCGCGGATCTGGTTGACGCGGCCAGAGATCTGGTCGGTGTCTCCCGAACCCTCGACGATCGTCGTCTCGTCCTTGGTCACGACGACCTTGCGTGCCTGACCGAGCAGCTCGATGCCGGCGGACTCGAGCTTGAGACCGACCTCTTCGCTGATGACCTGGCCACCGGTCAGGATCGCGATGTCCTGCAGCATGGCCTTGCGGCGGTCCCCGAAGCCAGGAGCCTTGACGGCGACGGACTTGAAGGTGCCACGGATCTTGTTGACGACCAGGGTCGCCAGGGCCTCACCGTCGACGTCCTCGGCGAGGATCAGCAGTGGCTTGCCGCCCTGCATGACCTTCTCGAGAATCGGCAGCATGTCCTTGACTGCCGAGACCTTCGAGTTGACGACGAGCACGTAGGGGTCGTCGAGGACGGCTTCCATGCGCTCGGCGTCAGTGACGAAGTACGGCGAGATGTAACCCTTGTCGAAGCGCATACCTTCGGTCAGCTCGAGCTCGAGCCCGAAGGTGTTGCTCTCCTCGACGGTGATGACGCCTTCCTTGCCGACCTTGTCCATGGCTTCGGCGATGATCTCACCGACAGTCGAGTCACCGGCGGAGATGCCTGCGGTGGCAGCGATCTGCTCCTTGGTCTCGACGTCCTTGGCAGCCAGTAAGAGCTGCTCCGTGACGGCTTCGACGGCCTTCTCGATGCCGCGCTTCAGCGCCATCGGGTTCGCGCCGGCTGCAACGTTGCGCAAACCTTCACGGACCATGGCCTGAGCCAGCACGGTCGCCGTCGTCGTGCCGTCTCCGGCGACGTCGTCGGTCTTCTTGGCGACTTCCTTGACAAGCTCGGCGCCGATCTTCTCGGACGGGTCTTCGAGCTCTATCTCTTTGGCGATGGACACACCGTCGTTGGTGATCGTCGGTGCGCCCCACTTCTTTTCGAGGACGACGTTGCGACCCTTGGGGCCGAGTGTCACCTTGACGGCATCAGCGAGGATGTTCATCCCACGCTCGAGGCCGCGCCGGGCTTCCTCATTGAACGAAATGATCTTGGGCATGTACGCGAGTCCTCCCGCGCTTGAGGTCTGAGTTGTCGATCGGTACGACGCCCGCGACGGACGGGCCCGAGCGCGCC